>CACZRR010000112.1 GCA_902783595.1 uncultured Bacteroidota bacterium | reverse complement strand
CGGACGTAGTGCAATTATTACAACAGGTACTGGCTCTGGTAAAACCGAAAGTTTCTTATTTCCGATTTTAAATGAATTGTTAAAGGATTTGGAAAATGGGAATCGTGAAGTTGGTATTCGGGCTATATTTTTATATCCCATGAATGCTCTGGTAAATGACCAGATAGATAGAGTTCGAGCGATTCTATCGAACTTCCCGGATATTACGTATGGTTTCTTTACCGGAGAGACAAAGGAAACCGTTTCAGATAAACAAAGGCAAAAATATGGTGAAGAGAACGGCGTAACTATACCGCCGAATGAACTTCTATCGCGTAAGGAGATCCGTGATAATCCTCCACATTTATTATTTACAAACTATTCCATGCTGGAATATCTGCTTATAAGGCCTAATGATTATTCTATTTTTGAAGCAGGAAGACTGAACAATTGGAAATTCGTAGTATTGGATGAGGCACACTCGTATTATGGTTCGCTTGGTATTGAGCTTTCTCTTCTCATGAGAAGACTTACCGGCCTTGCAAAGAAAAAACCACGTTTTATCCTAACCAGTGCGACTCTCGGTGAGAAGGGTAAATCAGAAAATGAAATTGTGGACTTTGCAAGAAGCCTTACTTCAGTAGATGATTTTGATGTTAAGGATATTATCTTTTCAAAAAGAATATATTTGGATGCAGCACAGTTACAATACACTATTGATGGTGCGGATTATTTAGTGTTGAAAGAAGCAGGAGACGACTCGGAGAAAATAAGGCAAATTGTGACTAAGTATTTGTCACTACCGAATGGGGATGTAAAATCATATCTTTACGAGCTTCTTATCCGTGATAGAAATGTATACGAATTATATAGTCAGCTTACAAAAGGAAGTCGTTTGTTTTCTGATATTCATAATGATTACAAATCGGGAATCAAGGAAAAGGAACTTATCGCATTAATCGATCTTATCAATATGGCAGAGAAAGATGGCATTGGGATCTTTGATCTTAAATACCATTCTTTCGTACGTCCTATTTCCGGCGCATATATTACCCTAGGGCAGGGTAGTAAGCTGACGCTTACGAAGACCAACGTTATTGATGGAATGAAGGCGTTTGAAGTTGGGAACTGCAGGTATTGTAGTGCGCCTTATATCATTGGGAAGATACAGATCAATTCAGAAAATGGCCTTGAGTATTTGTATCAGAACAAGGAAGTAGATATATACGAGAACTATGGTAATAACGAGTTTGTAAAACTGGATTATTTTTTGCTTGAAAACTCGATAAGCGAAGATGTTGATCCGGAAACAATCGAAGAGTATACGGTATGTGCAAAGTGCGGAAGTATCCATCCTGCAAAAAATTTAAATGCAAGAAAATGTAACTGTGGAGATGCTTACAAAACAACAATTTACAGAGTAAACCAAGCAAAAGCTAATGAAGAGGAGGATGTTTTCAATAACATCAACTTATGTCCAAGCTGTGGCCATAAGACAAGATCAGGTGCTGTTAAGGGACTTAATCTTGGAAAGGATGAAGGTACAGCGCTAATAGCACAGATTTTATATGAGGCGATTGACGAAGGTGAGGAAGCAGCAAAGCAGACTGGCGGTCTTTCGCTGAAGACGAAGCCGAGGGATACTGCATATACCCCGGCCTCTAAAACAAAACAATTCCTGGCATTCTCCGATAGTAGACAGCAAGCGAGTTTCTTTGCAACGTTCTATGAATCGAATCATGTACGTATGCTTAGAAAACGACTTATATGGAAAGTGCTTGAAGAACATGAGTTTAAGGATTTAACAGTTGATGAACTTGCCGCCTATATGACGGAAAAAATAAAGAAACAGAATCTGTTTCATAATGAAATGACTGCGCATAAAAACGCATGGGCAGCGGTCATGGTTGACCTGCTAAGGGTTGATGGTGTGTATGATGGCGAGGGTCTTGGCCTCTATCATTTTGACTTGGACCTTTCAAGTATTATGAACGCCTTTTCTGAAGAAGATGTAGCCGACGAGTTTGGTGAGTATAACATTACAAAGAAGGACCTGGAAAACGTTATGCAGGTCGTTTTGGGGATTTTTAAGGTTGCACCGGCAATAAATTATACTAAGTCTACTCTTACTCCAGAAGAGAAGATGGAAAATCTGGAATACAGAAAGTTTAATAACTTTGTTGCATTACAGAATCCAAAGTCCGTCTCATCGATAAGGAGTTTTTTGCCTATCAAAGGGAAAGACAATATGGTCGTCCGTTACGTTGAACGAGCCTTTGGCTGTGACGCAGAAACAGCAAAGAAGATACTTGAGATCATATTTACAAATCTTCTTGTCGGCCAGTCACAGCTGCCGGGAGTGGAGCCGATTGTTATTAAGGAACCTACCAAGGATGCCTATCAGATTGATGTCAGCAGATATATTGTAAGAAATTATAAAACGACACAATATTACAGATGTAAAAAGTGTGGAACAATTACCCCATATAACGTTCATGGTGTTTGTGTCCGGGATGGGTGTAAAGGAAGTCTTGAAGCGGTAGATCCAGATGATGCTTTAAAGAATAACTTTTACCGTACAGAGTATAAAACGAAGAAAATAGAAAGTATCGTTGTTGAAGAACACACTGCTCAGCTTGATCGCAAGAAGGCTAAGTATTATCAAATCGCTTTTAAGAATAAGCAGATCAATATCCTTAGTTGTTCTACAACCTTTGAAATGGGTATTGATATAGGTAATCTTGAAACGGTATTTATGAGGAATGTTCCTCCATCACCGGCAAATTATGTTCAGAGAGCTGGACGTGCCGGTCGTAGAAAAGATACCTCGGCTTACATACTGACATATTGTGGAACGGG
>CACZRR010000111.1 GCA_902783595.1 uncultured Bacteroidota bacterium | reverse complement strand
ATGAGTATATACTTAAAAATTAGGATTGATTTTGGTGTCCGGGTGTGGTACTATAATAGTGCCGAAAGGGCGGTGGCGTCCAGAACGCCCGCCCGCAATATTATAAAGAGAGGTATATACTTATGTACACCATTAAAGAAACCATGTTCAATCGCTGGCATACCTTTGATAATAGCGACGTCGTATGTGTAGGCTTTATCTACAATCATACACTCTATAGCGTAGTACCTACGGAAACCCAGCTGTTCAATATGGTAACGGTTGAAAAGGCAAGTCGCAATCAGGGTTATGCCCTCCGCCTGCGGGTTCGCAAAGACCACAAAATTGCCCTGCTGACCAACGCCACCCCTATTTGCTCGGAACACTACTTCAATGAGTGTGTATCCAACAGCAAGTACAATAAAGGCGAAATCTTTGAGAAACTGGTAACAGAAAACGCTGGTCAAGAATGGCATAAAGATTGCGTACCGATGACCGCCGGCGGTGACATTGCGGTGAATGGAGTACAGATTCAACTGAAATTCGATGGAGCAACGCTCACCAACGAAAAAACCCTACTGAACTTTGAAAATAGGGGTTGACAAACCAACCCCTATGTGGTACAATAACTATAGTCCAAAAGAGAGGAATTGATAAAAATGACTAAATACGAAATGATGGTGGACATCGTCCGCACCCTCGGAATGAACAGCCCCCGCGCAATCACCTTTTGCAAACTTGCGGAAGACCCCACGGTCAGCGCCTACACCCTTTACGGTCTGTATAATGACTATATGGACAACATCCCCGCCTACTGGGAATAAGCAAAGGAGTTAACACAAATGACAATTTACTTTGATATGGACGGAACGATTGCTGACCTCTATGCGGTCGAAAACTGGCTGGAATCCCTGCGGGCGGAAAGCCCCGCACCCTATGAGCAAGCCTCCCCTATGTGCAACTTTAGCCTGCTGGCTCGGTACTTGAATAAAATCCAAAAGCAGGGGGTTAAGATTGGGGTTATCTCTTGGGGTAGCAAGGTATCTACCGATGAATACCTTGCGGCGGTCGCTCAAGCGAAACGGAAATGGCTGAAACAGCACCTGCGCTCGGTACAATGGGACGAAATTCATATTGTACCCTATGGAACACCCAAAGAGCAATACAAACAAGAAAATGATATGCTGTTCGATGATGAATTGCAAAATCGTTTGAATTGGGGTTCTGGGGCATCCAGTGCGGAAAACCTGCTGACGAAAATCAAATTCCTTTCCTTAATGGCGGGGGCATGACCCCCGCCGCATCCGAGGGGGCCGGAATTAGCGTAGGGCTAACCGCACAGAAATTTTCAACCTTTTTCTATCAATTTGTGCAAGTTGCCAAAAATCCGAAAAATCACTTGACAAAATTAAAATAATTTGTTATAATGTAATAAACCAAAAGGAAGGAAGATAAAAATGACCCAAACCCTCAAAGACTTGGCTATTGGATTTTTCATTGTAATTTTAGTTTTCGGTCTATTGTTTGCGCTCGGTCGCCTTGAAAACGCTTACACCCGCGAAGCGGAAGTACTTTACATTCAAAATGGGGAAGTAACCGTCAAAGATTTTTCTGATAATCTCTGGAGTTTTACCACCTCCAATTCAAATGAATATTACAAAACCCAACTTGTAACCTTACACATGAATATGTGTGGAACTACTAATATATATGATGATATAATTGAATGGGTGGATATCTCGTGAGAGATACCCGCTCGCCCGGGCGCCCTAACGGAGCCCCGCAAAAAATTTTTCAAATTAACTCTTGACAAACCCTCTTGAATGTGCTATAATATAGATACAGCAAAAGGAAAGGAACTAACCCAAATGGAAAAAGTAAAAACCTTCTTCGGAATTAAATCCCGCTATCTCTTTGAATGGAATGACTTGCGGGCGATGATACAAGTACTGAACGTGGTGCTGATTATGTTCTTCGGTTTGTCTGTATCTTGGTTTGGACTTGCGGTTGCCCTCTTCGGTCTGGTGAAAGACCTGACCTCGGATAGACATATCAACGGCATTGTAATGCACCTTGCGGGGATTGTATTGAATTTATATTTTTTGAAAATGTTGTATTTTGGGGCTTGACAAATCAGTTAAAATGTGCTATAATAGCATTGTAATAAAGAGAACGTAACTCTTAAAAACGAGAAAGGAAAGTATATCATGGAAAAGAAAATGACCTATTCGCAAGCCCTTGAGAACGCTATCGCCAAATTTGACGAAGGCTCTGAAGTCGCTGAACGGCTGATTGCGCTGAAAGCGTCTATCGACAAGAAAAATTCGTCCCACTCTAAAGTGATGACGAAAACCCAAAAGCAAAACGTGGGTATTAAAGCCCACCTTGCGGAAATCTGCAAAGAAAAACAGATGACCGCAACGGAAATCACCAAATGCTACAACGCTTTGGCTGATGATGAAATCACCATTCAACGTGTTTCCGCTCTGCTGAAACAAATGGTTGATGAAAACATTGTCAAGCGTGAGTTTGTCAACAAACGTGCGTGGTTTCAAGCAGTCTAATCGGTAGACCTATGGGGGCGGAAACCCCGCCCCCGCAAATTCTTTGAAAGCAGGTGTTGCGGTTGGATAAGCAAATTGAAAAAATGATGAAAACGCTACACATCACAGAAGCGGAAGCCCGCTCACTGGTTGAAGATGATGAACGGATTGAAAAAGGCGAAAAACTGTTCGAATTGTCTGCAGAACAGAAAAAAGTCGCAAAGACCGCCCATCAAGGTGACCGCAAAGTGTATCAGTGGACACAGCGCAAGCGCAAACCCGATGATGATAAGCGGGAATTAATTCAAAACATCAAAAAAATGCTTGAAAATCTCAATGCAGATAACATTTTTGTTGAAAATGAACAAAAAATTATTACTTTTGAGTACAATTCACGCAAATTTAAGTTGGATTTAATCGCAACGAGAGAGAAAAAGGCTCAAAATTGAGCCTTTTTTCGCTTTAAAGCGCTAAAGTGTGGCGCCCGGGTGCGATTTTTTGAAAAAATACTTGACAAATAACTAAAAGTGTGATATAATAAAGGCACAAAAGCAAAAGAGAGGTAAGAAAAATGAAAAAAAATGAATGGATAAAATGGGTAGATGTTCAAATTGAAGATAATATTTTTACAGTGCGTTGTGACCGTTATGACGACTTTTGTGGTGTGATTGTGTCATTTAGTGTTTACGAACTACACAAACACCCTACCAATTTTTTGAAACGGTTTATTGAATTTTGGAAATATAAACAATTTGGAAGCGGAAAGTGGATTGAAGCCTTTTCCACGGAGAGTTTGCAAAAGTGCATTGCTGACACTTGCATGGATATTGTAAAATCAAATGAAAAACATTTTGAAGCATTAAAGGAATGGGAAAATTTATAAAATTCCCTTGACAAACGCATCAAAGTGTGCTATAATAATCATGTAAAGGGAAGGAGATAAACCAAATGCAAGTGCTAATTATGTTTGTAGTATTAAACCTTTTTAACGTGGTTATTCAAACCATCAAATCTATCGCCACCATTAAATGCGGTAAAACCGTTGCGGCCCTCGTCAATGCCTTGGCTTATGGTGTGTATACCTTTGTAGTAGTAGGCATGAATGATGGTACAATGAGCATTTATTTGCGCGCGGCCATTGTTGCGGCCTCTAATCTGTTGGGTGTATACGTGGTTAAATGGATAGAGGAAAAACGCCAAAAGGAACGGTTATGGAAGATTGAACTTGCGGTCCCCGCTCTGTCCGAAGATGAACGGCTGATTTTGAAAAAACTATACGCAAATGAGGGGATACCCTGCAACTATGTTCCCTGCGGCCAATGGACTATGTTTAACTGTTATTGTGCCACTAAAGAGCAAGTTAAATTCATGCGCGCGCAAGCGAAAAAGAATAATGCTAAAATTTCTGCGTATGAATCAAAAATTTTGTGAGAGCGGGTGCCCGCTCTTTCGCCCGGGGCGACCTAGCCGCCGCAAAAAATTTTTTTAAGAATTTTGTAAAAAAACACTTGACAAACCCGCTCGGCTGTGCTATAATAGACTTACAAACAAAAGAGGAAAGGAACTAATCCAAATGGACAAAAGACACAAATATTTAATCATGCTTGACACGGAAACCGCTAATTCGCTCAATGACCCGCTGATTTATGACTACGGTTGGGCGGTCATTGATACGAAAGGCAGAATCTACAAAGAACGTTCGTTCGTCAATGCTGATATTTACCTTGCGGAAAAGGAATTGATGGACACCGCCTATTATGCGGACAAACTGCCCAAGTATGAACAAGACATAAAAGAGGGCAAGCGCAAACTGGCTCATTTTAAGACCATTCGCAAGGCTCTGTTGGAAGATATGAAAGAATTTGATACCAACATTGTTTGCGCCCACAATGCCTATTTTGACCTTAAAGCAAGCAACACCACGCAACGCTACTTGACGAAATCCAAATACCGCTACTTTTTCCCCTATGGTACGGAAATCTATTGCACCTTGCGTATGGCTCGCCAAGTGTTGGGGCAAAACCCTCGGTATATTAAATGGTGTAATGACTATGGGTATGTAACCGCCTACAGTAGACCCCGCTTGACCGCTGAAATTATCTACCGCTATATCACTGGTGACGATACCTTTAATGAAGAACATACTGCGCTGGCTGATGTGCGGATTGAAGCCTTGATTTTGAAATACTGCTTAAGCCGTAACAAGAAAGTAATCAAGCACCTATTCGCCAAGGCGGGGGCCTAACCCCCCGCCCATCGGCCCGGGCGCATCGGCAAATTGCACAAAAACTAAACAAAAATCAACCTTATCTTTGTGCAATTTGCCATCTTGACTTTTGCGCCCTGCTGTGATATACTTTAATTGTCAAGGAGCGGTGGACACACCTTATACAAAAACGAGAGGCGCGGGCGGTGTGAGCAGTGCGAAGCACCCACTCCGAAAAAATTTTTCAAAAAAATTTGAAAAACCCCTTGACAAACCCCACCAAGTGTGGTATAATAAATACAGAAATTAAGGGTGGCGGCCATCGCCAGAAAGGAAATCACTATGGAAAAGAAAATGACTTATGTACAGGCTATCGATGTTGCTCTGAACGCTATCCCCGAGGGTGAAGCCCATGAACGGCTGACCGCCCTCAAGGAATCGCTGAACAAGCGCAACTCCCGCAAATCCACCTCGATGACCAAAACCCAAAAGGAAAACATGGTCATCAAGGAAAACCTGCTGGGCGTTATGGCGGCTGGTGCGGAATACACCGCAACTGACCTGACCAAAGCCTTCAATCAGGCTTATGACAACGAAATCACCATTCAGCGGGTGTCTGCTCTGCTGAAACAGATGGTCGAAAGTGGCGTTGTCACTAAAGCCATGAACGGTAAGCGGGCTATGTTCGCAAAGGTGGGGGAATAATCCCCCGCCGCCTACCGCCTCCCTCGCGGGGGCTTAGGCCCGGGCGCACATTGTTAAAAAAATAACTTTT
>CACZRR010000110.1 GCA_902783595.1 uncultured Bacteroidota bacterium | reverse complement strand
CTTCTCCTTTTTAGGTGAGCCATAACCCCACCCACCACCATCAACAACACTCCCAAAACACCAAGGGCGAGACCTCCGGCCTCGCCCCCCTTTTTCTCAAAAACTACAGAACTTATCCGAACGTTAAAAAAAATTAATCGGTATATAATATATTATCATATTATGCGTTATCTTACTCAAAAGAGTCCTGTTAAGGGTTAATATATTATTCGAGCATGAGCCAGAAGATTGAAAATATAAAGGTTAAAGACTTGGTTTTGTGGACGGAAAATCCCCGAGACCCAATCAGTTCGTCTGCTTCTGATAGCGATGTAATTGCACGTGCAGTAAATGACCCACGCAACAAATGGGACTTAAACAAATTGGCTCGGGAAATGGGGCCATATTACGACATGAGCGAACTACCAATTGTCGTGTACAAAAACGGTAAACCCATCGTTTATGACGGCAACCGAAGGGTTGTTCTGGCTAAAATCAAACTCGGATTTGTCATTGCAGACAATCTGACATGCGAATTACCTGACGTTCCTTCGGAACTCCCATGTAATGTATGTTCGGAAGATGTTGCACTAAGTAGCGTATATCGCAAACACGTAAAACTAAGGAACTCTTGGGATGCTCTGGAACGTGATATTTTTGCTAATAAATATTTGAAAGAACCGAAAAGTGCGTTTCTAAAATTCGACGAAGGAACTGGTGGCTTTATTTCAAAAAATCCCGAAATGAACCAAGGTTTTGTGCGCAAGGAAGTCTTAACAGAGAATTTACTATCTCAAATGGGATTTGAATTCGATGGAGATAAACTTTTCACAAGACATACTGACGAAGAAGTTAAGGTTCTTCTGGATAATGTTCTCGAGAAAATAAAAGCAAAAGAGATTTGGACTCGTGGTGAGTATCGAGGTAAACCATTAGATGTCCTTGACCAGCGAGTTAAGGATATTATTAACTCTAACAAAAACAGGGAATTAAGAGCATATACCCCAGCGTCTGAAAAAAAAGGAGATCCTACTGAAAAAAAATCAAAAGATGAGGATCATACAAGAAAAACCCGAATCACAAAGCCTTCCAAGATAGAGTATTTTGGTGAAAAGTTAATACTTAAGCCCGGCGATGTTAATAATCTATATAGCGACATTTTAGCTCTGTCAAATGTGATTCGAGGCGGTAAAGTTGTATTCTCTTCTTGTGCATACGGACTACTTAGAATGAGCCTTCGCCTCCTTTGCGAGACGGCCTCTAAGGAATTAGGTTATTCTGACATAAAGGAATACATTAACAAATATTATCCGGCAGCAAAGAAGACTTTGTCTCAAGATATACGTACATTTTTATCTTCGAATAATGTGACTGGTGATAGTTTGACACAGTTAATGCATACGGGAGCCCATAATTATATCTCATCAACATCTGCCGACCAGGCATTATGTATTTCGATAATCTTAGGAGCAATGCTGAAAATCTCACATGGCAGGAGCAAATAACATATTCAGATCTCCTCTCAGATATCCTGGAGGGAAAACTTGTATATACAAGTTTATGACCAGCCTTTTGGAAGAAAACGATATGGTTGGTACTAACTACGCAGAGCCTTATGCCGGTGGTGCAGGTCTTGCTCTTCGCTTGATGATGGATGAATATGTTAACAATATATTTATTAATGATTTAGACCCTTCAATATATGCTTTTTGGTACGTGGCGATAAACAATCCTGATGATTTATGCCGATGGATTGAAACAGTGGAGATTAATGTGCAGCAGTGGGAGAAATATAAGGAGGTACAGCGCAATTATAAAACTGCAGATGTTTTGGAATTGGCAAAATCAACATTTTTCTTAAACAGAACCAATGTGTCAGGAGTTATCTCTGGTGGCCCAATTGGAGGTCTCGACCAAAAAGGTAAGTATAAGATTGATGTTAGATTCAATAAGTCCGAATTAATAAAAAGACTTACAGATATTTCCCAATTCTCAAGCCGTATTCATTTATCAAACCATGATGGGCTTGACTTTTTAAGCACTATTGATAAGCGTTCTGAAGATGTTTTTATATACCTTGATCCTCCATACTATCAGAAGGGTTCGGATTTATATATGAATGCATTCAAAAATGAAGATCATCAAGCTCTGGCGGACAAAGTTCATGGACTGCATAAAAAATGGATAGTATCTTATGACAATCAAGAATTTATTTTGGATTTGTTTAAGGGTGAGAAGAAAGTTTTGTATCAATTGTCGCAATGTGCATCGAATCGAATCGGGGACGAGGTAGTTATTTTTGACAATAGAATAGCACACTCAAAATCAATATTAAAATTAAACTCTCCAATAGAAATATAAATATGGCAGCATCTATCAATTATCTCCACGCAGATCAGTTATTTTTCGACTATTCGAACCCAAGGATGGTCGAATATAATTTTTCCGAGGCAACATCAGATTCTGAAATCACCAATATCTTTTGGACAGAAATGGCCACCGAAGAATTGGTGATGTCGATTCTTGCACATGGTTTCTTTCAGCATGAACCCTTGTATGTCGTAAAAGAAGGAGAAGATGAGCGGTTGACTGTCGTTGAAGGAAATAGAAGACTTGCCGCAATAAAATCTATCCTTAATCCAGATATTATTGAAAACAATAAGATGGATAAGTATAGAGAAAAAATTACTCCTGAAATTATTAATCAATTATCCAATAGTATCCCAGTACTTGAGCTTGAAAACAGAGAAGAGGCTTGGCGATATATTGGATTTAAGCATGTGAACGGTGCTGCAAAGTGGGGATCCTATGCAAAAGCGCAATACATAGCGACAGTAAAGAATAATTTCCATAAATCACTTTCTGAGATTGCTGAACAAATCGGTGACGCAAATAACATTGTTAAGAAACTATATCAAGGGTTTATATTATTAAGTCAGGCAGATTCTGCAACAGATTTTAATAAAGATGATACTTATGCAAAACGTATTTATTTCTCACACTTGTACACGGCGATAACCTACGAAAACTTTAGAAAGTATCTTGGACTGGAACCAGATTTCGAAAACGACAATCCTGTTGCAGAACATAATCTAAAAAAACTAGAACAATTAATGTTCTGGCTTTATGGCTCATCTTCAAAAAAAATCACGCCTGTAATAGAGTCGCAAAATCCAGATTTACGCCATCTAAATGAGGTTCTAGGGAGCAAAGAAGCAACGGAGTACTTAAGGGTGAACTCAGACCTCAAGCTAGCATATGAAATATGTAAGGGCGGAAATACTGTTTTGTATGAGGCTTTGGTCAAGGCTAAGATCGCGTTGGAAAAGGCGAGTTCCAAAATTAGAGAATATGATGGCTCGTTAGAATCCCTTCAGGTTGCAGCTGACGTTGCTAATATTGCGAATGAATTATTTGAAAGGATGGATGCCATTAGAAATCCACAAGAGTACACCAAAAAAGAACATGTGGCAAGATAAGGGGGAGGTATGTTTAAAATAAATGACATAAAACATCCATCTTTTGAGATTGCGGATTATATTGAATTTTGCGCTCTTAAAAATAGCGATGGAACATGTTCTCTTGCTGGCCTAAGAGCTGCCCTCTCTGCTCCAGAAGATGAAATAGATATCAGTGGTACAGAAGAGGGTGATGATGCAGTTCTGAATAAACTTTCAGAAGCTTTAAATAGAAATTCTGAACGTAACTCAATCTTTGGTGGCTATCCCTTTACTATTAACAAGAATTCTTTGAGCTGTAAGAACGAACTAACTAGTAAAGAAGCCTATTATATCTTTCTACTACTTGCGAATCGGCTTAACATGCAAACAGAGAATGTTCAAGGTGGGCTAAATGCTACCAATTTATTCGAAAGGCTATGTAGATGTGTCACTTCTGAATACCTTGGAAGGCATTGTAAATGTGAGGTTTTTGGCACTTCAGTCAATAGCTCGTTCGAAATAAAGGTAAATGACATTCTCAGAAAAATGGACTTCCCTGGGCATTTTGAAGAACCATTTGGCGGAACAGGCCGTCATAAAGATGGTGGAATAGATATAATAGCATGGATCCCATTTGAGGACAGGAAAGACTCTCAGCTAATAGCACTAGGGCAATGTAAAACTGGCTCCAACTGGGAACCGTTATTAAAAAAAACCGACTTCTTCTCGACATATACAACCTATACGCCCTATGTGAACCCGATATACTTCTTCTTTGTCACGGAAGATTTTGGCAAATATAAATGGAAAGAAAGAAGTACTGCCGCAGGCGTCTTATTTGACAGAAGGCGCATTCTAGAATGTATCCCTGCGGACATTAGCAGTATCGATGCTCAACTTGATGCAGATATCCACACATGGGTAAATGCAGCTCTTCAATATATAAGGACTGGTTACTAGCCCAAATGTTTTATCCACTACCTTTTGTGTCTAAATGACTCCATTCTCAATTTCTGCACTACACATTTTGTCCGAATGTGACATCGTTTTGAGGAAAAACCTCAAAGAAGAATGGTATTTTTTTAATAGTCGTGTCAAAAGGAGGGGAAAATTTTTGGAAGTTGTTCCAGAGGAAAAAATTAAAGAAGAGTTTTATGGGAAAAATATTTCTATTTCGGCGATTGTTGGTACAAACGGAAGCGGCAAATCTTCTGTATTGGAATTGATTTATCGTATCATCAATAATTTGAGTGCTATACTTGAAAGAGGGAAAAGAAGAAGAGCCGCAGAAACATTGTACTTTATTGAGGGTTTATATGCTGAACTATATTATGTAATTAACGGTCAATTGTGTAGTATTAGTTGTTATGACCGAGAGATTATTCTTCGATTAGCAACTGGTAAAGTTGTCCATCTAAAAGCCTATCAATCATGTGTCGACGATGCCACAGAAGTTATGATGAAAGATTTTATCTCCTATACATGGGATAGTCTTTTCTATACAATTGTCACCAATTATTCTATGCAAGCTTTTTTGGCACAAGATTATAAGCAAGAAAAGGTTCGGATATTAGCGAACAATCGTGATAAACAACCTAAAGAAGATGCGTGCTGGCTAAATGGTTTGTTCCATAAGAATGATGGGTACATGACTCCATTAGTACTTAATCCATTCAGGGACAATGGAATGATTGACATGACAACAGAACACAGGCTATCTATATATAGACTTAGTTCGTGTTTTATTCATGCGAGAAATACCCACAAGCCATTTCTCAAGGATTATGAATTGCATAATATATGGTATGAATATGATAATCTGTTTGTGACCGATAAGATAGTAAGAGAAACAAAGTTAATTGAGACAGAGTTGTGGAATTATAAGCCAGAAGAAGTCCCCCGTCGTTATATTGATGTTATTTTAAGTGAATATGGTTATGGGTTGCTGGACTTAGATTGGAATAATGAGTCTTATAAGAGAGCTGCTCTTTATCTAGCATATAAAACTTTGACTATCGCGAGTCGATATCCTGCATACAACGAGTATCACGAATATGGGAACCCCAATAATCTATTTTTAACAACAAGCAAAAAAGAGAAGGATTATCTTGTTAAATTGGTTATTACAATAAGAGATAAAGACAAGTCTCATATATCACTCAAAGTACGTCAGGTCCTCCATTTCCTAGAAGCTTGCAAAAAGAGAGTGTTTCCTGATTTAACTTCTCAAATATTCAAATTCGGAATAGATGACTATATTTCACTAGTTGGCGGAGACAAAAACAGCAAAAGCATGTCGATTATTCAGGAATATCTGCCGCCGTCATTTTTTAGATGTAATATTGAGTTGGACCATTATTCTAATGGGGAAAGGGATAATGAAATCCCAATTCCCATCTCAAGAATGAGTGCGGGAGAACGTCAATATCTTTATACCTTTAGCACATTTATTTATCATACATTGAATTTATTGAGCATCCAGGCTACTAGTAGCGTCCGATATAGACGTATCAATCTGGTGTTGGATGAAGTTGAAATATGTTTTCATCCTGAATATCAAAGGAGATTTATTAATGATTTGGTAGGGTACATCAAACGACTCAAAATGAACGTGCATGCATCATTTAATATTATTATAGCGACACATTCTCCTTTTATCCTAAGTGATTTGCCAGAAAGCGATATCCTTTATTTAAAGGAAGGTAGAACCGCAAAAAAGCAGGAAAATTTCAAGAATCCATTTTGTGCCAACATTTGCGACATACTCTATCAAAGTTTCTTTTTGAAGGACGGTTTTATTGGAGAGTATAGCCGACGAAGATTAAGAAAGATCTTTTCCATGCTTCGTACAAACAAGAAACTATCCCAACGCTATTTGAAAGAGGTTGATTTCTTTATGAGGGAAATTGGCGATCCTTTTATCATTATGCAAATGAAACAGTATCTTAAACTAAAAGAAATCAATTACGATGAGAAGGCTTCTGATAGACGATAATATTCGAGGGTTTGCCATTAGATATCAATCCCAAATGGAGACAGCGTACCCCAATGTTATTTCGGACATAGAATGTCTTAAAGATAATCTTGTTAAATATAACAGTTGGAAGGATTCGAATGGAATTAAGGATTATTTTAACGAGATTATTTCAGATTATCCTGCTCTATTAGCACTAGAACCCAACGATTGGGATATACAAAAATATATGGATTTGGAGAAAAAAAATCCTGGATTCCTCAAACGCACAGTTAAATATGGGGAAGTTAAAAAAACTCATAAGGACCTAACAGATAGTGTATATAAAAGAATATTATTTTGCCTTAGATATTCAGAAGCACGACTAATATTAGGCCCCATACATAGAGAAATGGGGTTGAAAACTTGTGTATATTGCAATACACAGAATGCGGAATCTGCCGAAAACGAAGTCTTTTATGAGATGGATCATCTTATGGCTCAGAGTGATTATCCATTTTTAGGGACATGTTTTTATAACCTACAACCTTGCGATGGAGGGTGTAACAAAAGGAAACAAACAAAACCATGTGATTTCCAATTATATGTCAATAATAGTGTAACGGATTTGTCCCCATTCAAGTTAAAAGCATATTTCCAAAATATTGGACCCGTTACAAGTATGTGTGATAAAATATTATTTTTAGGGAAAAATGGAATAACTACGTCAGAAAGTGAAGCCTACGATAGAACATTTCATATCACCAAGAAATATGAATCGCATCGTGATGAAGCTGCTATAATATGTAAAAAAGCCTGCACCCTGAACCAATCTGGTATTGATGCTTACGAAGCATCAATAGGTTATCGCCCATCAAGAGAACAATATATTGATTATATAATAGGTATACCATTTGATGAGTCTTTGATTCATGGAGCGCCACTAAGAAAACTGAAATATGATATTTTGAGCGACCTTGATAATAGTGGTGTGATTAAAATATGAACATAATATATCTATCTCCAAAATAATAATTGAAAAACATGAAGAAATTTTTCTATGATGCCACAAAAAAAAATGCCGACATTTATTGGTGTTTAAATAATGCAATTAAGTGCATTATTGCGACAAAAACCAGTTCATCAATAGGTAGAATAGTAATTATCTCTCCTGTAAAAAGCACATGTGCCTTGGTTTCTGATTATCTTTTGTCTCATGGATACGGAAACACACATGGTGCTTACCAGCTCTTAGGAGATACTACAAATATTGTTTTGGAGAGCCAAAGAACATATTATAATTTCCGAACTGATGCTGTGATTTATTTCTTGCTTGATAGCAAAGAAATATTTAGCATAGAAGAAAACCATTCTTTTGCAGTCGAGTTCGCCATTACAGACAATAATAACATATCCCTTTGGTATGGTACATGGGGGGCTCATGAAATGATATCTAACACTACTGCTCAACTTCTAATGCCACCCAGCAAGGTTCAAAGTGCTTGTGACCAAATAACGGGTGCTTGTAACATAACACATACAATTACCTTCCATCCTTCAGACGAAGAGTTGGTGAAGCGGATTCTAAGGACCTTGGTAAAGTTTGAGAACCCTCCAGTAAAAACAGAAGAAATATTTGCTTATACAATAAGAGAATGCGGATGGACACTTGGTTTGTCAAACAAACTTGTTCAATGGCTTGAAAATCTAAATACAGGGAAAGCTATTAAAGGAGGGAAAATAACTGCAACCAAAATGAAGGAAATGTATGCAAAGTGGTAGAAGAAGAGTATCACATAATACTAATCGACAAAAATGCAGAGTAAACCTCTTTCCGTACCCAACGTATTAATCCCGGATAGAATTAAATTGTATTATATCCCTGCATTTATGAACAAGATATATTATGATGGTTGATATGTTCCGCGAACTAGGGCAGAAATATTAGTTGTAATATTATACTTTTTTGCCACGGCATCCACCTCGCTTGCCGTGGCTTTTTTATTGCCCCATTCACCCCGATTTTCACTAAAATCGGGGTGAGTCACCTCCTTTTTGCACCCTTCCACACACCTTAATTCCTCCCCCAGATCCCCCTTTATCATCCCATATCCTCTTTTATCGCCCCCTAACCCCACAATCCCCGAATCCGTTTTTTGCCGCCCTTGTACTTTTGCCACGTCTTTCAAAGCTAATCGGTAGGTGCACATACCGACACGCCAAAAGGACGAACAAACAAAATGTATAACATTAAAAAGTAAAACACAATGGCAAAAGTTTTCGGAATCAACACTAAGATTCGTGGCAAGGTAG
>CACZRR010000109.1 GCA_902783595.1 uncultured Bacteroidota bacterium | reverse complement strand
GCTGGTCGTCGTTGCCGAAGATGTTCATGGCGCTGCCTTTGCTGCGACGCTCGCTGTGGCCCATCTTGCCGAACACGCGGCCGTCGGGGCTGGTGATGCCTTCGATGGCCCTATAGCTGCCGTTCATGTTGTATTCCTCGTCCATAGTGGGGTTGCCGTCGAGGTCGACATACTGCGTGGCCACCTGGCCGTTCGCAAAGAGTTTGTCGAGCCATTCCTGCGGAGCCACGAAGCGGCCTTCGCCGTGCGAGATGGGGATGACATAGGTGGCGCCGAGTTCGGCTCGCTGGAGCCAGGGGCTGAGGTTGGAGGTGACGCGCGTATAGGCCATCTTGCTTTGGTGGCGGCCAATGGTGTTGAAGGTCAGCGTGGGGGCGTCTTCGGCCTGCGGACGTATCTCGCCATAGGGTACCAATCCAAGTTTTACCAAGGCCTGGAAACCGTTGCAGATACCCAGCATCAGGCCGTCGCGCTTCTGGAGGAGTTCCATCACGGCGTCGGCAATCCGCTGGTTGCGGAAGACGCTGGTGATGAACTTGGCGCTGCCTTCGGGCTCGTCGCCGGCGCTGAAGCCGCCGGGAATCATGATGATCTGGCTGTTGTTGATGGCCTTCACGTAGGCCTCCACGCTCTCGCGTATCTGCTGTCCGTTCTGGTTTCTAAACACGATAATCTCGCTCTCGGCACCGGCACGGTTGAAGGCGCGGGCGGAGTCGTACTCGCAGTTGGTGCCCGGGAAGGCCGGAATGAAGACGTGAGGCTTCGCCAATGGAGAATTGAGAATTGAGAATTGAGAATGGGTCTTCGGTTCCTTTGCATTGAAGAGGGGGCTTTCCACTTTGCACTTTGCACTTTCCGCTTGCGCGGTGCGGGTCGGGAAGACACCTTCGAGGGTCTTCTGCCAGGCGGCGAGGGCCTCCTCGAGGCAAATCTTCTCACCTCCCACCTCGAAGCACGGCTCTGCGGTGACTTCACCAATCTCTTTGCAGCGGAACGGGAGCTTGTCGGCGTTCTCAACCTCTACTACAATCCAGCCGTAGCGCTTGGCCGTTAGTTCTCCGTTTTCAGTTTTCAGTTCTCCGTTCAATCGCACGCCCAGCTTGTTGCCGAAGGCCATCTTGCTGACGGCCTCGATGATGCCGCCGAAGCCGAGGGCGTAGGCGCTGCGCACCTGGCCGGCCTCGATGGCACGACGCAGGGCGGCGTATTGGTTGAGGGCATCCTCGTAGTCGGGCATGCCGAAGTCTTTCTCCTTGATGTCGAGCAGCACCAGCTTGTTGCCGGCCTCCTTGAGCTCGGGGGTGACGACATGCTGCAGGTCGCTGATGCCGACGGCGAAGGAGCAGAGGGTGGGCGGCACGTCGATGTCGTTGAAGGTACCGGACATGGAGTCCTTGCCGCCGATGGCGGGCAACTTGAGGCCCATCTGGGCGTTGTAGGCACCGAGGAGGGCGGCGAAGGGCTCACCCCAGCGGTAGGGGTCGTTGCCGAGTTTCTTGAAGTATTCCTGGAAGGTGAGACGCACACGGCTGGCGTCGCCACCGGCGGCGGCAATCTTGGCCACCGATGATAGGACGGCGTAGACGGCGCCGTGGAACGGGCTCCACGAGGTCTGGTAGGGGTCCATGCCATAGGACATGATGGTCACCGTGTCGCACTTGCCGTCGAGCAAGGGCAGCTTGCCAATCATGCTCTGGGTGGGCGTCAGCTGATAGCGGCCGCCGAAGGGCATGACCACGCTGCCGGCACCGATGGAGCTGTCGAACATCTCGACGAGGCCCTTCTGGGAGCAGACATTCAAATCAGACAAGGTATTGAGCCAAAGTTCTTTCAAACTAGCAGGGCTAGCCTGACTAGCAGGTCTGGCTTGACTAGGCATAGAGACAGAGACCGTGGTTTCCTGGTGGGCACCGTTGGTGTCGATGAAGCGGCGGCTGAGGTTGACAATCTCCTTGCCACGCCAGTTGATGACCATGCGGGGTTCCTTGGTGACGGTGGCCACGACGGTGGCTTCGAGGTTCTCTTCATCGGCATACTTGAGCATCAGGTCGACATCCTTGGGGTCGACCACCACAGCCATACGCTCCTGGCTCTCGCTGATGGCCAGCTCGGTGCCGTCCAAGCCGGCATATTTCTTGGGCACGCGGTCGAGGTTGATCTGCAGACCGTCGGCCAGCTCGCCGATGGCCACACTCACGCCGCCGGCGCCAAAGTCGTTGCACTTCTTGATGATGCTCGACACCTCCTCGCGGCGGAACAGGCGCTGTATCTTGCGCTCGGTGGGGGCGTTGCCCTTCTGCACCTCGGCGCCGCAGGTCGTGAGGCTCTTGGTGGTGTGACTCTTCGAGGCACCTGTGGCACCGCCGATACCGTCGCGGCCGGTGCGGCCGCCCAGCAGGATGATGACATCGCCCGGGTCGGAGGTGAGGCGCTTCACGGCACGGCGCGGGGCGGCGGCGATAACGGCGCCGATCTCCAT
>CACZRR010000108.1 GCA_902783595.1 uncultured Bacteroidota bacterium | reverse complement strand
TCGTTCTTATAACCTCGATTCGCAGCTGTATTACACGGAACAGCGTATGCTCCTTGCCCAGACTCCCTTTGAGAAACAGGTCTCGCTGCTCAATTATGCGGAGGTGATGATGCGCAGCGGTATGTACCATGAGACGATCCTGTATATGGATTCCGCCTTGCAGCGCCCGTTGGATCCGGTCTTGGAGCCGTATTATAGTCATCTGCGCCGTACGTTATACGGATTGATGAAAGATTTTGCCATTACCGAGCGCGAACAGCAGACGTATTCTGCCATTACCCAGCATTACCGCGAGCAGATGATGGAGGTGCATCCGGCCGGTTCGTTCCTGCACGAGTTGGTGCGCGCGGATTATCTGTATGAACAGCAGTTATACGACAGCGCCTTGCATGTGTTGGAAACATACGAGCAGGTGCACCGCGTGGAAGGGCAGTATGAAGAGCCGGTTTTTGCCGTCACTCGTGCGCAGATATACAGGGCCATTGGCAACAGAGAAAAGGCGAAGCATTATCTGGCTATATCCGCTATAGCAGACTTACGCAACTCCATCCGCGAGTATATCGCATTGCGCGAATTGGCGGTGTTACTGTACGAAGAAGGGGATATAGACCGCGCTTTCCATTATATGCAATGCGCGGTACAAGACGCCATGTCCGGTTGCGCACGCGTGCGTTCTATTGAAACGAGTATTCTCTATCCGGTGGTGGAAGAGGCGCATCTTAAACTGATGCAAAAGCGGCAGTATTGGATGATAGCTATGATAGTCAGCGTGTTGGTTATAGCAGCCATGCTCATCATCTTCCTTGCCTATCGTAACCGTCAACACCGTCAGTTGGCACTACTCAACAGCCGCCTGGCGCTTAGTAACGAAGCGTTGCGTCAGAGTAACCATATTAAAACGGTCTATATCGGACGGTATATGAAAATGACCACTCTCTCGGATTTTGACGATGCGTTTCTGGAACTGTTCCCGGATTTTGTTGCACAGGTCAAGGACTTGTTGGTACCTGAATCCGAACTGCGCATCAAACCTAAAGAGCGGTTGAATACCGATTTGCGTGTATTAGCACTTATTCATCTGGGAATCACGGACAGTCGTCAGATAGCGGATTTCTTGCGTTATTCCCTCTCTACTATTTATAATTCGCGAACACGCATGCGTAATTGGGCAAAGGGTGATCGGGATGAATTTGAACAAAAAATAGCCGCTTTGTGATCAAATAGCACTACTTTTTTATACAATCTTGTAAAAATGCATATTATTGAATTTCAGTAATATGCATTTTTTATGTGGCTTGTAAGTACTACTTTTTTATATGTGTCTATTGCGTACAAGCAAGAAAAGTCGTAACTTTGCAGCGCAAAATAAATTTTGTCTAACCCTAAAATGTTCAGTATTGTGAAAAAACTCTTTACTCCATTTTTGATTGCAATTATTGCCCTATTGGTTGCAGCGCTCCCTTTGAGTGCGCAGGTGACGGGTGTGATTGTGGATGAAAAAGGAGAACCGATTATCGGTGCCAGTATTCTGGAGAAAGGTACGTCCAACGGTACCATTACCGATTTTGACGGTAATTTTACGTTGGAAGTAGCTGAAGGCGCTACGCTGGAGATCAGTTATGTGGGCTATGCTTCGCAGTCTCTACCTGCCAAGGCCAACATGAATATTGTCCTCAAGGAGGACACGGAGGCGCTTGAAGAAGTGGTGGTAGTCGGTTACGGTGTACAGAAGAAAAGCGACTTGACCGGTTCTATTTCCCAAGTGAGTGACAAAGACCTGCAGAAGACACCGGCGCCATCTATCGGAGCGGCGCTGGAAGGACGTGCTGCGGGTCTGCAGGTGACGGGTTCCGGTGCACCGGGTAGTAATGTGAGTCTGAATATCCGCGGTATAGGCTCTATCAACAACTCCCAGCCTCTCATTGTGATTGACGGAGTACCGACCGATGTGCCGCTGAACATGATCAACATGGATGACGTAGCGAGTATCGACGTGCTCAAGGATGCCTCGGCAACGGCGATCTACGGTAGCCGCGGTGCATATGGTGTAGTGATCATCACGACCAAGAAAGGAGACAACGAGAAGGGGCATATCAACATCAAAGCTTCCTTTGGCTTTGACCAGATCCAGCGCACGTTGCCTCTGCTCAACGCTTCGCAGTTCGCCTCGCTTCATAACGAGATGATGGC
>CACZRR010000107.1 GCA_902783595.1 uncultured Bacteroidota bacterium | reverse complement strand
GGTCAGGATGTGACTGTGGTAAGCATGCTTGCGTTTGATTTTGCCGGTGCCGGTGAAGGTGAAACGCTTCTTGGCAGCGGACTTGGTTTTCATTGTAGGCATTACTTTACTGTTTTTTTAAGTTAGACTATATTGATACGGGTTGGATATTTTCTATTTCTTGGGGGCAATAATCATGAGCATCCTTTTGCCCTCCAGGCGCGGCATCTGCTCCGGCTTGCCATATTCCAGCAATGCCTCGGCAAATTTCAACAGTTGCTGTTCTCCTTGCTCTTTGTAAACAATTGAGCGACCACGGAAGAACACGTCAACTTTCACCTTGTTGCCTTCTTTCAGGAACCTCATGGCATGGTTGAGCTTGAACTCAAAGTCATGGTCGTCGGTCTGCGGCGATAGGCGTATCTCTTTGATGACAATCTTGGTGGAGTTGGCCTTGCGCTCTTTTTCTCTCTTCTTCTGCTCGTAGAGAAATTTCTGGTACTCAATGACTTTGCATACGGGCGGGTTGGCAGTGGGCGATATCATCACCAGGTCCAAGCCTTCGTCGTAGGCACGACGCAGTGCTTCCTTGGTGTTCATAATGGTGGGCTCCATGCCTTCGCCCACCACACGTACCATCGGCACATCAATGCGCTCGTTGATCATGTGCTCGGGCTCTTTCTTGATGGGTCCACGGCCGCGCTGCGGCACTCGATTGAGGGGTTTGAATGGTGTTGCTATAACTTGGGTCTCCTATTTTGGTTTATCGTTCTCGTTGAGTATTGTCTGATCATTATTAATTATCATTGCCATTAAATCATCACTTGTGCAATCTCCTCCTCAATGATTTTGGCAAAGGCATCAGGTGCCATAGCACCCAGGTCGCCGGCACCTTGGCGGCGCACGCTGATGGTACCGTCGGCAATCTCCTTCTCTCCCAAAATGAGCATGAAAGGCACCTTGGCTAATTCGGCATCGCGAATCTTACGCCCTATCTTCTCGCTGCGCTCGTCAATGGTACCACGTAAGTTAAGATCCTCGAGGCGTGCTTTCATCTCGCGCGCTTGGTCAATATATTTCTCACTCACAGGTAGGATGATGAATTGGTCGGGAGTGAGCCACAGTGGGAATTTGCCGCCGGTGTGCTCTATGAGTACGGCGCAGAAGCGCTCCATCGAACCAAAGGGTGCACGATGAATCATCACAGGACGGTGTTTCTGACCGTCGCTGCCAATGTATTCCAATCCGAAACGCTCAGGCAAGTTGTAGTCTACCTGAATGGTACCCAGCTGCCAACGACGGCCGATGGCGTCCTTTACCATGAAATCAAGTTTGGGACCATAGAAAGCAGCCTCCCCAAGTTCCACACGGGCTGGGAGGTTCTTCTCTTTGCAGGCCTCCACAATGGCTTGCTCGGCTTTGGCCCAGTTCTCGTCGCTCCCCACATATTTGGTGGTATTGGAAGGATCTCGCAGCGATATCTGTGCCTCAAAGTTATCAAAACTAAGGGCCTTGAAGATGATTTCGATGATCTCCATCACCTTGATGAACTCATCTTTTACCTGGTCGGGACGACAGAAGATATGTGCGTCGTCTTGCGTGAAGGAACGCACGCGGGTAAGACCATGGAGCTCACCGCTCTGCTCATAACGGTATACGGTGCCAAATTCGGCAAGGCGCAACGGAAGCTCCTTGTAGCTCATCGGCTCGTTTTTATAAATCATGCAGTGGTGAGGGCAGTTCATGGGCTTCAGTAGGTATTCCTCGCCTTCCTCGGGGGTGGTGATGGGACGGAATGAATCCTCACCATAGTGATCCCAGTGACCGCTGGTGACATAGAGTTGCTTCCCGCCGATGTGGGGAGTCATCACTTGCTTGTAACCATAGCGTTTCTGTATCTTGCTCAGGAATTCTTGCAGACGCAGACGCAGGTCGGTACCCTTGGGCAGCCATATGGGCAGACCCTTGCCGACCATATCGCTGAACATAAAGAGCCCCATCTCCTTGCCAATCTTGCGATGGTCACGTTTCTTAGCCTCTTCAAGCATGGCCATATATTCATCCAGCTCTTTCTTCTTAGGAAAGGAAATGGCATAGAGACGTGTGAGCTGCGGACGGTGCTCGTCGCCACGCCAGTAGGCACCGGCAAGGCTGATGAGTTTGACGGCTTTGATGGGACTGAAGTCCACCAGGTGCGGACCGCGACAAAGGTCGGTGAATGAACCACTCTCATAGAATGAGATTGTGCCGTCTTCAAGGTCATTGATGAGCTCGACTTTATAGTTCTCGTTGCGACCAGTGAATTCTTTCAACGCTTCGGCTTTGCTCACCTCTCGGCGTGTGATGGGAGTCTTGGCACTGACCAACTCCTGCATCTTCTTCTCAATCTTCGGGAAGTCATCACTGCTAATCTGCTGGCCACCGAAATCAATATCGTAATAGAAACCATTCTCAATGGCAGGACCGATACCGAACTTGATGCCAGGGTAGAGTTCCTGTAGCGCTGTGGCAAGAAGGTGCGCCGAGGTGTGCCAGAAGGTGTGCTTGCCCTCCTCGTCATTCCAAGTGAGCAACTGCACGGTGGCGTCGCTGGTAATGGGACGATAAAGTTCCATGACCTGGTCGTTCACTTTGGCAGAGAGAACGTTGCGGGCAAGACCCTCGCTGATGCTTTTTGCAATATCGAGGGGGGTGACACCGGATTCATACTGGTGTACCGAACCGTCTGGTAATGTTATGTTTATCATATATATTGTGTGCTTTTTCCAAAAGGATTTGAACTGCAAAAATAGAGGTTTTTTTTCATCTGGCAAAATTTTCTTTCTGCCGGATGAAAATCAGATCGATAGGAGGTTGAAACGGTCAGAGGGCCTCAAGGTGGCGGGATGCGGCACTGATGCCGTGGTCGGCAGCATAACCGAGCCAGCGTCGCGCCTTCTTTTTGCTCTTCTCCAACCCTTCTCCGTTAGCGTATGCTACGCCCACTAAATAAGCGCTGGTAGCATGACCGGCTTCAGCGGCACGCAGTAGGGTCCGCATAGCCTCGGGGAGATTGACTGTGGTGCCGATGCCTTGAGCGTAGCATAGGCCAAGGAGGTAGAGACCTTGGGGCGATCCCTTTTCTGCGGCTTGGCGATAGAGATCGAAGGCACGTTTGCTGTCAAGAGGAACGCCGTCGCCCTGTTCATAGCACAGTCCAAGGTGGCAGAGGGCCTCGCTGCTACCCAGGTCGGCGGCGCGTTGATACAGGATCAATGACTGCTGCGCGTCATGCGGTGCAACATTCCCGTTTCGGTAGCTGGCGGCAAGGGTTAGCAAAGCTCGTATACTGCCGAAATCGGCGGCGCGATGATAGAAGCGAAGTGCCGTTATAGTGTCACGCTGCACAAAAGTACCGTCGGCATAGATCTCGCCAAGTAGTATCAAGGCTTTTGTATTGCCCATTGCAGCAGCGATACCAAGGTAGTGCAGAGTACTATCGATATTGCGCTCGCGCCCGTGGCCAAGAAGGAAAAGTGTTCCGACCAGTCGTTGCTCCTCGCAGCTGGTGTCGCCTAATAGTGCTGCTTGGTGGTAGTACTGCACAGCCTCATCAAGATTGCCCCTGGCCTCATCGCTTTTCCCGAGCAGCAGGTTGCATGCAATACAGCCGTTGCGCGCTCCTTTGCGGAGGGTCTTCATGGCGTGCATCATGTCTCCGTGAATGGCCTGCTGACGAGCTTTGACGAAGTAAGGATCCTCACTGGCGGTGGCGACGGCAACACTGTCGGCCTGATGGCGTAAAATATCTTCATCTTGGGCGGCGCCAAGCAGTGGAAGGAGGCAAACCAAGAAGCAGAGAAGGTAGGTTTTCATGCTATAGGGATATCGAATGGGATGTGTAATTTGTTGAGGATTAATGGTATGGATGTTATTGTATGAGAATCACCATTTTTGGGTATTGTGGGATCTGAAAGATAGTTCTACTTTTGCATTCGAAAAAGTGGAAAGAGTCATTGCCATTTTTTGTGTTTTAGGATTAATGACTTAGAGGCCGCACTGCAGCGACCTCTTTGTTTATTCTGTAGAGCCGGCACACACCCATTGTGAGCTTCCGCTGGGTGCATTGAGCTCCTAGTCCTTCAATAATATCAATGAATTTCTTCCCTTTTGGGAAATGCTCTATGCTCTCCGGAAGGTAGGTGTAGGCTTGGCGGTTGCCAGCCAAAAACTTGCCTAGCAACGGAATGATGTGGTGGCTGTAAAGCCTGTAAAAAGAACGGATGAGGGCATTATCGGGTGTGGCAAGTTCGAGGATGACTAGTTTGCCGCCAGGCTTTAGGACGCGCAACATCTCGTGCAGGCCCTGCTCCAGATGCACAAAGTTGCGCACGCCAAAGGCGCAGGTGACGGCATCGAAGCTCGCGTCCCCAAAGGGCAGGCGCTCGACGTCGGCAAGCCTGTATTCTGCCTGAGGGGCTTTCCGCTTGGCGATGGCCATCATCTCCTCGCTGAGGTCTACGCCCGTCACCTGT
>CACZRR010000106.1 GCA_902783595.1 uncultured Bacteroidota bacterium | reverse complement strand
GGGGTAGATAGCTGCTACCTCGCTGAACATGTAGGCCACATGCGCTGCAGCGCAGTTACCGTCACAAGTCATGAACTTTTTTTCTTTTGCCATAATTGCTTAAACGTTTAAGGATTAATTATTTTGGTGAATTTCTAGTTATTTACTACTTGAACTTGGTATTGTGGTATTTTTGTTCTTTTCTTGATGCCATCGAAAAACAAATCCAAACTATCACATTCGATGAAAGGCTGATAGAATAAACTTGTTTGCAAGCGGGAAATATGTTTGTCAAAGTATATCTTTGAGTGTTCATCTTTGTCGCACATGATACAATTACGTTTTTCTTCCAAACAAGCTATACCAGTTGTTCCACTCCCAGCAAAAAAATCCAAAACGATTGAATCTGGATATGATAATGCTTTTACAAAACGTCTCATTATTTCAATGGGTTTCTGTGTAGGATGGCCAACACGTTCAAGAGAATTACCATTTAGTCTGCCAATCTCCCAAACATTGGTGGGGTTTTTCCCTTTTCTAATACTTTCTGGATTAAGCCGTTTGTCTTTCAACGCTTCTTCTAACTCTTTCTCGCCATAGGGAACTCTAACGGAATCCAAGTCAAAATAGTATCCATCTGTTTTTGTCAACCAGATTGCCTCTTCGTGCCTATTTGCGAAATAACGGTGAGCAGACATCCCATTCTTGTAGTACCAGACAATAGTATTGACTAAACGGAACTTTGTGTGGTGACGGCAATAGTGTATGATTTCTATCAAATCACCACTCTTTTCATCTTGGAATTGAGTTCCTCCGAAAATGACCATATTCCCGCTTTTCGCCAAAACCCTATAAGATTCATTAAGCCACTCTGCCGCCCAATCAATATAATTGTCAAAAGTGTCCCAATCTGCTAAATCCAAATTGTAAGGTGGGTCAATCAATATAAGTTGAATTGAATCGTCAGGTAAAGATTTCAACAAGTCCAAACAGTCTTTGTTTAAAAGAATACAATTTGTTCTCTCTGGCACAGCGAAGTCCACACTCGTTTTATGCTTAATATTATCCTTGTTCATCCTATTAAGCTGCATAAGTCCAGAGTTACTATGTGATTTATTGTGTATTGCCATTCCTATTTTTTTGTAAGTTGTAAAAACAAGTCAGACGCCAACATTTGAATGGAAGTATCAGCAATTTCAATCATTATTTTGAGCATTTTTGCCTCACTCCAATGCCCCCCATCGCCTTGTGTATATATTGAGGCGGCTTGAAGCATTATCATTCGGTTGTTGGACTTTACAAACTTGTTCTTGCATAGGTTAGTATTGATGGGCATGCCATAGTTTGCCGCAGTTAGTCTATCTAATCTATTCAGACTTCCTGTGTTATAGGTTATTGTAAGCTTTTCGCCATTCGGTCTCGTGACCACAACATTTTTAGTGAGAAAATTAGACCCCTCCAAAAATAAAACGTATGGGAAATATGCCTCTTTGAGCATTAAATTTGCAATTTCTGAAATGTTCTTATGAGAACGTTCTATGGCGTTTCCGGCAACCATGAAATCTTGGTCATTATTCTTCCCTACCAAGATGCCATTTTTGATATTCTCAATATCCTTCCCTTGATGCTTTGCCTCAGAAACAAGAATTACCCGCCAAAAACCTTTGTCATCCTTCACCTCAATCAAACCACCATCTGGCTTAATGTTAGAGTCGTGTACAAACAATGTTTGCCCCAATTCTTTATCAACTTCTTGTAATGCTTTATTGATTTCCTCTTTGCTGATGCTTGTTCTGTAACGGAACTCAAATTTTGGGTATTTCTTTTCAAGTTTTTTTAATGCTTTTTCCGAAATCTTACCAACCAATACGTCGTGAGACTTCGCTTCATCTCCGAATATTCCAATTGCGCCCAAGTTTTCTTTTTGTTGCGCAGTTAATCTGTTAGATTGATTTTTCTTGGCCATATTTAAGTATTTTGTTTTATTTCAGCAGTTTCCTATTTCCCATTTCTTCCAGTACGGTCATTTTTTACTTTGCTTAAACCCTATCCGTTTCCGCGGTGTTGATGGTTTCTCGCGCAGTTGGTCGAGGGCGTCGTTAAGGGCGCTTATCTGAACGGCCATCTCCATGTTGTTCTCATTCTGCTCGTGGAGAATCTCGTCCACGCGGGCGTTGAGGTTGTCGACCTTGTGCGACAGCTGCTCCACTTTCAGGTTGACACCTTGCCAGGCACCTATTGCGTGACGAATGGCCACAAACGCCCGCATAATATTGATGTTGACCTGTATGGCTGTCTCTGACCGCAGCACCGAACTGAGCATAGCAATACCAAGTTCAGTAAAAGCATAGGGTAGATAACGTCCACCGCCCCAATTTGAAGTCGCGATTTGCGATTTCAAATGCGTATCGCTCTCTGCATCAATATCTTCTGGACTTGAGGTCACAAATTGTGACCTCAAGTCTACATTATGCTCATTCACAGTTATTTGCTGTGATTTCAAAAAGAATACATCTTTTCTATTAAGTTTAAACAT
>CACZRR010000105.1 GCA_902783595.1 uncultured Bacteroidota bacterium | reverse complement strand
TGGCCAACATATTCCTCAACCGCAAGAAAACAGAACTGTCTGTAATGCGTGTAAACGGTTTCAGTGTAAAACAGGCCAAAGGTTATCTGGCAAGGGAGACTGTCATAACAAGCTTTATCGGACTCTTTGCGGGAGTCCTGATAGGCTCGCTATTCTCGTCTCGTGCGATACAGATGATAGAGCCGATCAACATGCAGCTCGACAGGTCATATCAGTGGATGGCCTGGGTAATCGCTGCGGCTCTCGAAGGAATATTTGCACTCATCATATATACGAGCACATTCAGAAAGGTCAAAAATCTCGATTTAAGAGATATTGCATAAGAACGATTAGAAATATATTTCTTTTAGATAAAGACCCTGTGGCGGCGCTGTAAAGCCCGCATTAGACCGGTCTTTGCTATCTATGGCATCACGGACGCTTTCGGGCGTCCTTTTGCATATGCCGACTTCAACAAGGGTCCCGACTATTATCCTCACCATGTTGTAAAGGAAACCGTCCCCTGTTACCTCAATTATTACGGATTCGTCATCTTCGGATATTTCAAGCGCAGATACGGTCCTGACCGTGGTCTCCCTCGGAGTTCCGCCCGCAGTCTCAAAGCACTTGAAGTCGTGAGTTCCGATTATATAAGATGCGGCCTCGCGCATGAAATCAATATTTAAACTATCAGCTTCAGGATACTGAAATGCGATATTTCTCCTGAATATATCTCCGCTCTTATCGATGATGTATCTGTAGGTCTTTCCCTTGCAGGAGTATCTGGCGTGGAAGTCCTCCGGCATAACTTCTGCGGACAATATCCTGATGTCCCCGGGCGCACCGGAGCGTCCCGTGCCTCCGGCCCCGAATCTCCTGTTCATGACCTCGGGCAGTTTATCAACCGGCATATTCGAATTCCACTCAAAAGTCGCGCACTGTCCGAGCGCATGAACTCCGGCATCCGTCCTGCTGGTGCCGTGTATATGCACGTCTTCATACGCGATATATTTCAGCACGTGTTCTATCTCACCCTGCACTGTGCGCGCGTTCGGCTGAATTTGCCAGCCGCTGAAATTCGTGCCGTCGTATTCTATTTTAATCAGTACATTCTGTCCCATATTACAGTTCAAACATCAAGAGATTGTCTATATTCCAAAGGAAGAGGAAATATATCGTCACTGCAGCGAGCCCCGACGGAAGCATTGCATTTTTATCCTTTATGCTGCCTCGTCCCGTCGCTATCCTGATCATCGAGTATATAGCAAAGATAATCGTAGTAAGTATAAATATGATGACTACGCCGGACCTTCCCGTGATAAGGCCCATGCATCCAAAGAATTTGATATCCGCGCCTCCTATCGAACCTGTTTTGAATAGCAGGTTTCCGAGTATCAGTATTGCGAACGATATCCCGAATCCTATGAGCGCCCCGACGGATTGCTCCCACCATTTATCATAATAGTCCGTAAAAGATATCGCTATTACAACAAGTGCCCACATGAACTGATCGGGTGCGACCTGATACAGCTGGTCGGAGATTGCCATCTCAAGGACTACAAATAAAATGCAAAGCACAGCTATTTCATATTTAAGGCTGCTGCCTCTGATTGCGAGATAGAGACCTGTAATCGCGAAGTATCCTACAAATGCGTATTTCCAAGGGCTGCTCGGCAGTCTCTGTCTGCCCATAGCGTCGGCCTCGATGAGTTTCTCGGGCAATTCCTTTTCTGCATCGGAACCTATCTCTGCATCCTCGGGATATTCTTCAAACCATTTGGCGGGCATCCTGTTGAACGCCACAACGCTGCCGTTACCCATAACGACAGCGAAGATAAATGCGACTGCTATTCTGATTATCAGGTCGATGTTGTAGCTCAATCGGCTGCACTCCTTTTCTCGAGGCAGTACTCGAGGAAATCTTTCATATCTTCGTATACTCGATCTTTATCGAGTTCATTAAGTATCTCATGTCTGTCATCGCCGTAGATGCGAATATCCACATCGCAATCGGTATTATCAGTGTAGACCATAAATGCCTTCCTGACGCCTTCTCCCCAGTTTCCGACCGGATCTTCCGCCCCTGCAGCAAAGAGCATAGGCAGGCCTTCAGGCAGACTTCTCATCCTCTTGATGTCGTGTGCCTTTTGCATCCCGGAGAACATATGATAATAAGCATTCGGGCTGAAATGGAAATTGCACCAAGGCTCATTGCGGTACCAATCGACTATCTTCTCATCCCTCGTCAGCCAGTCTTTTCCTGTTCTCGGTTTATCGATTTTCTTCAGGTTGTTTCTGAACCCGATTATATCTATTAATCTTGCGGCTTTTCCCGGTTTGTTCGTGCCAAGAGCTTTTGCAAGTATCTTTCCTACCTCTGCCACTGCTTTAGGCTGCCAGGCTGTGCCCATTATTATTACTCCTGCGAGTTCTTCTGCATATCTTCCGTCCTTTTCGGTGATATACTGTCTCAGCAAAAAAGAGCCCATACTGTGTCCGAGCATCAGATAAGGAAGTCCCGGATATTCCTCATACATCATTATTCTCAGCTGATGTATATCCGCTATTACCCACGCATTGCCGTCTTTTCCGAAATAGCCGTGGTATTCATCGGATTGAACAGACTCCCCGTGTCCGAGATGATCCTCTCCGACCACGAGATATCCGAACTCCGTCAGATAGCGCGCAAAATCATCATAGCGATCTATGAATTCAACCATGCCGTGTATAATTTGCAGTATGGCTTTCGGTTCCCCATCCGGCTCCCATCTGATAGCATGTATCTTCGTCTTTCCATCTATGGACGGATAATAGAAGTCCTTCTTATTCATACTTACCCCCTGCTGACCCTTGCGTCTTCGTGCATATCTATTCTATCACATTTTTCTGAGGTCTAATGCCGTGGAATTGATAGAATTGTGTCTCTATCTGGCCATTGTATAATTTGCGGCGCCTGTCCGCCTTGCGTCCGAGTTCTTTTTCGAGCTTTTTATCTGCGGTAATCAGGAAGAACGACCATCTGGGGCAGTCCTCCATAATCTCCCGGATATGCCTGTATATTCCGGTAAGTCCGGCATCGTCTCCTATCCTCATGCCGTACGGCAGGTTTGAGATTACCACGACGGGCTCATCACGGCCTACGCCTTTTGGAATGCCTCCGCCCGGCTCCCACTTCGTCATGTCCATGCAGATGAAATCTATATCGTCTATAACTCCGGCCTCCTCGGCATTCGCCTTGGCAGCTATGAAGGCTTTTTTCTCTATGTCCATTGCGGAGATTCTAAGGGGAGTGAATTCATTTACTTCATTCTCATTTGCTTCAATCTCATTTGCTTCAATC
>CACZRR010000104.1 GCA_902783595.1 uncultured Bacteroidota bacterium | reverse complement strand
TTCCACCTCTTGAGCATTTGATTTCATCATGCAAAGATACACAAAAAATCCCGTTCCGCAGCCTAAATATATTATAACTTATCAACAATAGCGGTTAAAACTCTCGTTTTCGCCTTGTTGTCACGCCCTAAACACATTTGATTCCAACCTGACTCCGACCCAATCAAGACCGTTTCCCTACGGAGCCGGTACGACAGTTCTTCAGTACTTCAACGATACTTCTTCTGTGGTTCTTCAGTGGAATACTGAAATACTACTGAAAAAATACGGTAGGAACGGCGTTTCGGTTTGGAGTTTGGAGTTGTGATTTAGGTGTTGGTTTTGCCTGGGGTGTTGTAGCCGTTTAGTACGGGTGAAGATAGGGTTAATGTGTGTGGGGGGGGGGAAGGACCGGTCAGATACATTCGGGAAGAGTTCTTTAAATGTTAATTATATAGAAATTTTTTGTTGGTTGGAAAAAGATACGTATCTTTGCAGTCGAAAAAATGTAAACGGCTATGCGAACAATATCAATAGAGAACAGGCAGAATGACCTCATCAGAAGTATCATCGACGCCTGGAGAGATGCGCGGCTATTTTGCAAACATGCCGATAAATAGTTTTTTTTGTTGTAAAAAAAATATTTGTATCTTTGCACCGTCAAAAATGAATGAAACATGTAGAGTAAAAAAATAAGACAAAGACATAAAAAAGCGTTTACGCTAACGGATATTCTTGTAAAGTTCCACAAAGTGCAAGTAGCAATCCAGGTAAGCAGTAAACGCCCACCGATGCCATCGTGGGCTTTACTTTGGATTGCACAGGTCGTGGAACACCTCAAGAATATCGAGCAAGGTCCACGACTTTTTTATTGTTGTGTCGAAAACAAGAGAAAAAACAATTTTATTAACCTTTTAAATCACAAAATTATGAAAAAAGTTATTCTTTTAGTACCCGTGCTGATGGCTGTCGTTTTCACGATGACTTCATGCAAATCAACGCAGAAACCTGTAGAAACGAAGGCTCCTATTGCAAGCCAATCAAGTGTTGAGGTCTATGATGTGCCTTGTTGGATGGCTGATGACGATGAGTGGTTTTATGCCAACATACAGCGTCAGTTCAAGCAGAGTAGTATGAATACTGCCCCGACGGCCACACTCCGCTCGGCACAGCTGTTGATGCGTCAGAAGTTGCAGAGTGTCTATCGATCTGTTCTTAGAGATTATTTCGACCAGATGGACACTGAAGAGGGTTCCTATGCCAGCCAGCACATTGAGAGTGCGGGCGATTTAGTCATAAAGGCGACAGTTAATGAAACCTATGAGGTGTGCCGCAAACAGACCAAGCCTGACGATAATGGAAATGTTGTCATGTATATGACTATAAAGGTGAGCAAGAAAAAGTTTGTCAAAGACTTGGCGCAGAAGATTTCCGAAGACGAGCAGCTGAAACAGCGTTTCAATGAGAAGCAGTTCCGTGACAGCGCATTCAAGGTGTTCGAGGAATCGAACAAAAAAGAGTTTAATGAATTCAAAGAACAATAAAAAAAACGCAAGACTATGAAAAAGATAAGCTATATTGCATTGGGATTCTTCTTTGCCTTTGTCATGGTTCCGTCGGCCAGTGCGCAATTTGACCAGGAGTTGCACCAGGCTAACACAAAAAACATGGTTAAACAGGCAAGCAACGATTTTGATGAGGAAACGACAAGCCAGCCATGCTGGGTTGCGGACAACGATGAGTATTTTGCTGCCAGCGGATATTTCCGTATAAAATACAAGGGAGACGGTGAGCGAGACTTCACCATTGAGTATAACAAGCAACTCAACACTCTGCGCCAGCAGGTGAAGATGAAGATAGGTGGACACTACCGCAGCATTATGCGCGACTATTTCGATCAGCTTGATGTGGATTCGCGCAGCAGCGTGGCTTCGCATATCGAAAGTGCTGGTGAGGAGGCTATTGACAAGTTGTTGAACGACAGTAAAGAGTCTTGCCGTCAGATGGGACAGGTGGATGAGAGTGGATACCGTTTTATCTATATGGGTATAACGGTGAGTAAAAAGGAGATTGCGCAGACTATTGTCGAAGGAGTGGAGGAGAGCAAAGACATTCCGGATAATGTGAAAAAAGAGGTACGTCAGAATGAAGCGAAATTCCGTGAGAGTGCCTTGAAGTCCTTTAGCGATATGGGTCAATAACACAAAGGCGGTATTATGATTAGAAGAGTCTGTTTGATAGCAGCAATGTGCCTGATGGGTACATTGCTGCTTCCTGAGGCGTCTAATGCTCAGGACATTTCCGGCAGCAGCAAGAATAAACCCACGTGGGCCACTTCGTCGTTCAAGCGCACGCTGCCCAATACCTATCTGGAAGTGGTTGTGGTGACGGGACATGACCAGAAGAGTATCATCAAGGACGCCGAAAAGGAGATTATACGTCGCCGCAAACTGATGGTTGGTGAAAATGACCCTTGGATAAAATCTGGCTATATAGCCTCCTACTGGGAATCGACAGCCAACGGCATCACCGGCTATTTCCTGTACCAGACACGCAAGAATCCGACCTATGATGCCGAGGCCGTTGAGGCCACCACGGAGTATGGTTTCACACCCAGGGTGTTTGTGCCCGGAGCCCAGCAGATATGGAAAGGCCAGGCTGGCAAGGCCGCGCTGTTCATAGGTGGCGAGGTTGCCTGTATCGGCGGCATAGTGCTGTCGGAGTCGCTCAAGGCAAACTATGTTTCAAAGATGAACAGTACGTACAACAATAGGCAGAAACAGAATTATTCCGATAAGGCCAATACGTGGAACGTGGCAGGCTATGGTTTTATCGCCGGTGCGGTGGCTCTCTATGCGTGGAACATCATTGACGGTATTGTTTCCCCCGGCAGACCCACCATCAAGTATAACAATAAGGTTTTGGCGTTTATGCCCGCAGCCTCTTCTGATTTTGTGGGCATGGCAGTTACCTATTCTTTTTAATTACATACTATGATAAAGAAAGATTTAAAGATTATTGCATTTGCAACATTGTTTGCCGCTTGCTCTCCGGTAGAGTATGACCATTTCTCCACCGTCACTGGCACGGTCATTGATATGGACAATGGCGAGCCTGTTGGCAATGTGGAGATGACTATGACGCCTGGGAGTCATAACAAGTCTACCGGTAGTGACGGATTCTTCCAGTTCAGCGATGTTGAAGCGCAGCAATATACGCTTACTGCGCAAAAGGCTGGTTATGAAGTCGACCGCAAGACGGTCAATGCCATTGCGGGTGAGACGGTGAACGTCAGTTTTAGTATTAAAAAAACACAATAGTTCAATATTGAGTACGAGAAAAACTTACATTTGAGCAACAATTGTCATTATGGCAATGTTGTATGATATTGCATAGTGCGGCTGTACATAAGAAATGTGAATGACTATTTAAGGAACTGCTTTCGAGAGTGGATAAAACCTCTGTGGGAGCGGAGGGTGAAAGTGAGTGTTGGTATGGGGACAGTATTTTAGCGGGCAATCACAGGATCTGACGGACCTTATATTATAAACTTTAAAAAGTAGATTATGCTAATGGCAGAGTTGGGTGGGAAAAGTTGGCTGTTTCTAGGATTAATGGGCAACAATGGATTGTAGAAAGTTTGAGTAATGGTTTGGGTATGGTTCTTGATAAAAAAAAGGATTGTTTTAAATCTATTGTATAATAGGTGGTAATACAAGAATAAGAATAATAAAATATTCGTTATGAAAAAGATGCATATCGGGGCTGCCTTTATGGCAGTCGTAGTGCTGACCAGCCTTGTATGGTTAGGGTGCTCAAAGGATAAGGATTCTGAATTGTATGGTGTCATTTATGGCACGGTGGCAGATTTTGCGACGGGACAACCTATTGGTAACGCGAATGTCAAGTTGCGGCAGACTGGAGAAACCACGTTGACGGGATCGGATGGCTCGTATGAGTTTCAGAATGTTCCAAGTGGGAACTATTCCATAAATGTGTCTAAAGCTGGGTATACTGACCTAATTGATGATTATGTAATCGTCGTCAGTGACGGAAAAAAAGTGCGGCGTGATGTGCAAATTCAAAAACTGCCGTCAGCACTTAGGATTGTAAATAGCAACGGAGAGGATATATCGGTGTTGGATTTTGGTGCGGAAGCTGACGTGACGAGTCGCACATTCAGCATTTTTAATGACAGTCCAGGAAAAATTACTTGGTATATAGACGTTGTGGACTGCGGTTGGATTAGTAGCGTTAAGTCGATGCTAACTGACAGGTCGGCTGGTGAGATAGAACCTGGCAGGCAGGAGCCCGTCATGGTTAAAATAAATCGTTCCGGACTTGCCGATGGATTGAATACCTATATGCTTAATATCAATTCTGACAACGGCAGCAAAGAGTTGAAGATAGTGGCTGGAGAAGAAATAGGTCTGCCATCTTTGAGCACAGAACCAGTAAGCAATACGACGCAGACGTCTGTTACGTTTAACGGAAAAATAATTGATGCAGGATTGCCGCCATACGACGAGAGGGGTTTTGTCTATTCGACATCGGCCCAACCTACGTATGATGACAATGTCGGCAGGATTACTGCGGTGGTGAATGGTCAGGCTTCTTTCTCCGCCAACCAGTCAGGCCTCGAGGCGAATCATGCATATTATGTCAGGGCCTATGCAAAAAATACGATAGGTGTGGCCTATGGTAATGATGTTTACTTTACTACAGGAAGCCTTCAGACTCAGGTGTCAACTTCTGCTGTGACGAATATTAGTGCTGAATCAGCGACATTGAATGGTACGATTACCGTTGAGGGAAGTCCGGCGTACACGGAGAAGGGTTTCTGCTATGGTACGGCAGCAAACCCGACTATATCAAATAACAGGGTTGTTGCGACGGGTTCTGGAACAGGCTCTTTTTCTAAGAATATTAGCGGTCTGCAATATGATGTGACATATCATGTGCGTGCGTATGCAATACAAAACGGACAGCCTATATATGGCAACGATGTGATGTTTGCTACAGCTTGGTCTAACACCCAAGTGCAGACATCGGCTGCAACAAACGTGTCGTATGCATCGGCAACTTTCAATGGTATCGTTATAACCGAAGGTTCGCCGGCATATACCGAACGAGGTTTCTGTTATAGTTCGACGGCAACACAGCCAACCATATCGAGTACCAAGATACCCGTGGCCGGTAGTGGAGAGGGTAATTACTCAAAGAGTGTTTCGGGGTTGGCAAACCTGACGACATATTATGTTAGAGCGTATGCTTTACAAAATGGGACTCCGGTATACGGCAATGCTGTTAGCTTCACAACAATATGGGTTGATGCAACAGTGCAGACATCTGCTGTGACGAATATTTCCACGACATCAGCAAGGTTTAATGGGAAAGTCAACAATGCAGGCACTCCGGCATATACAGAAAAGGGATTCTGCTATAGTAGTAGCAATCCATACCCAACAGTAGGCGATAATAGAATTAATATGCTGGCAAATGGTACGGGGAATTATTACTATACGGAAAATGGATTGTCTGAAGGTACTACATACTATGTTAGGGCGTATGTTATGCAGGACGGCTCGCCTGTATATGGAAATGTTGTCACGTTTACGACTTCCGGGCAAACAGTGCAGCCTGTTGTGTATACTAATGAAGTTAGTAATCTGACACCGAATACGTCAGGTGGAATAATCATGTCGTGGAGTGTGCGGTTTAATGGAAGTGTTAGTAATGCAGGAAATCCTCCGTATGTTGAAAGGGGCTTCTTTTATGGCACTTCTATGAACCCGACAGGCAATAAACAGGTCGTTTCTGGAACTGGAACAGGCTCCTTCTATAAAAATGTCACAGGGTTGTCCAATTACCAAACCTATTATGTGAGAGCCTATGTAAAAACGGCATCTGGAACCTATATCTATGGTCAAAATGAAGTCTTCCAGACGTTTGATTAGTATTATTGCCTAATGTTTTTGTGGTAAATTTAAGTGAATCTAAATTAATACGTCAGTAGTCTGGGGCGGTTCTTTGTATTGATACTGTGATTGTAATGATGCCATGAAACAACTGATAGCGGTAATCCAACGAGGTGTAAATGTACGGACAGTCCGTATAGAAAGCTGAATTTGTATTAATAAAAGAAAATATGAAAAAAGGTGTATCTGTAATCGCGGCAGCGTTGATGATGCTTGTAGCAAGTGTCGTATGGTACAGCTGCAAGAAAGAAGATGTTGTCGTCACCGGGTCTATTTTCGGCACGGTGACCGACTTCGCCACAGGGCAGCCTGTAGGTAATGTCAATGTGAAGCTGCGCCCCAGCGGAACTACAGCGCTCACGGGAAGTGACGGCAGCTATGAGTTCAAAGAGTTGGATGCCGGCAACTACTCGCTGATGTTCTCCAAAGCCGAGTACGCTGACCTCGACGACGACTTTATTGTCAACCTCGAGGCCGGCAAGGATGTACGGCGCGACGTGCAGATACGCAAGAAAATAGCCTCGTTGCAGATTACCGACATGAATGGACAGCCGCTGGATACATTGGACTTCGGCTCCGAGGAGTCTGTGGTTATAAAGACATTCAATGTGTTCAACGACGGCACCGAGGTGCTAACGTGTTCGGCGAACTATGAGTGCGAGTGGATAACCAGTGTGACAGGTCTTGAGAATTCAATACCCTCGGGCCAGACTGTACCGGTCACGGTGAGGATAGACCGTGTGGCTTTGGTGGACGGCGACAATACGACGTTGATGTACATAACATCAGGCAACGGCAGCAATGAGATTGTCGTGAAGGCGTCGTTCCTTGGATCTGCTGTCATCACCACCAGCCAGGCCACCAGCGTCACCGCCAGCTCGGCAATCGTTGGCGGCAACATAGCCGACGACGGCGGTCGCCCCGTCTTGGCGCGTGGCATCTGCTACGGCACCTCGCAGACACCCACTATCGACGGCGCACATACCGAGGACGGCTCCGGAACAGGCACCTTCAGCCACAATATCACGGGACTTTCATCGTCCACCACCTACTATGCCCGCGCCTACGCCACAAACCGCAACAGCACATACTACTCCTCCAATGTGATTAGTTTCACTACCGGCAGCGGTATGCCGACTGTCACCACCACTGACGTCACAAATGTGACGGCCTCCACGGCCAAGAGTGGCGGCAACGTGACCAACAATGGCGGCTTCAACGTCACCGCACGCGGTGTCTGCTGGAACACCATGGGTAGTCCCGATATCAGCGATGAACATACCACCAATGGTAACGGCAATGGTGTGTTCACCAGCAATATCACCAATCTTTCCTTGGGCACCACCTATTATGTGCGCGCATACGCCACCAACCAGAGCGGCACCAGCTACGGAGCGGAGAAGACATTCACCACGCCGAATGGTGCTGTAACAATTACGCTTGACGCGGCACAGAATATCACGGCCAACTCGGCGACTTTCACTGCCAACATCAGCGACGATGGCGGCGTTCCTGTGGCGCAGCGCGGCATCTGCTGGGCCACGACGCAGTATCCTGATGTGAACAGCTCACACACGGATGCCGGTATGGGTACTGGCAGCTACACGGTGACAATCCCCAACCTGCAGGTCGCCACCACCTACTATGTGCGTGCTTATGCCGTAAACCAGGCAGGGACGGTTTATTCTGCCCAGCGTACGTTCACCACCACAAATGGTCTGCCGACAGTGACAACCGCTGTCGTGAGCAACATCACGGCAAGCAGCGCACAGTGCGGTGGCAACATCAGCGACAATGGAGGCTTTAGCGTAACCGCCCGCGGTGTCTGCTGGAACACCACGGGTAACCCCGACCTCAACGGTGACCACACGACCAATGGTAACGGCAACGGCACATTCACGGCCAACATGACTAACCTGACACCGGGCACAACATACCACGTGCGTGCCTACGCCACCAACAGCACTGGCACGGTGTATGGTGAAGACAGGACATTCACCACCACCGATGGTATGCCTCAGGTGACGACAAGCACCGTGACTAACATTACAGCCACATCAGCGGTTTGTGGCGGCAATGTTACATCAGATGGTGGCGTGGCTGTGGTAGCAAGAGGTATCTGTTGGAATACTGTTGGAAATCCGGATCTAAACGGTAGTCATACTACCAATGGTAACGGTAACGGCACATTCTCGGCCAACATGACTAACCTGACACCTGGCACTACGTACCACGTGCGTGCCTATGCCACCAACAGCACTGGCACGGTGTATGGCGAAGACAGGACATTCACCACCACCGATGGTATGCCTCAGGTGACAACAGGAACAGTTAGCAATATTACAGCGACATCGGCAGTATGTAGTGGCAATGTAACATCTGATGGTGGTATTGCGGTTACTGCCAAAGGATTGTGCTGGGGTACGTCACAGTATCCGACAGTGACTGGTGATCATAGCAATAATGGGAGTGGCACAGGATCGTTCAATGGGTCCATGTCTGGCCTATCAATAGGCACAACCTATTATGTACGTGCATACGCAACCAACAGCACAGGTACTGTGTATGGTCAGCAAGTGAGTTTCACAACGGGGAATGGACTTCCGTCGGTTACTACCACGGCACCGACACTGAATGGAACAACGGTTGCTACTGGAGGCAATGTCTCCAATGATGGAGGATTTGCAGTTACCGAAAGAGGAGTCTGTTATGGTCCACTACCGTACCCAGACTTGACCAATACCTATAGTCATACAACTAATGGCAGTGGAGTCGGCTATTATTCTTCATCTTTCACCCTCCCTCATGGTAGTGGTATATATTATATTCGTGCCTACGCCACGAATGCCAACGGTACTTCTTATGGAGAACAATTGCAGGTGGTACAACCATATGACACATTGCCGACATTTGTATTTAATGGCCATGTCTACAAGGTAGCTCCTAGTCCAGGGTATATGGAATGGGGCGCCGCGAACTCTTACTGTGAGAATTTAACTCTTTATGGATACTCTGATTGGAGATTGCCAACAATAGATGAATTACGTCAGATGTATGTTGATAGAATGTCTATTGGCGGATTTATTCATGGTGGTTCTTATGGGACACATTGGAGTGGTACCTTCTATTCGCGCAATAATAATACAAACTATTATTCGATGATTAATTTTATTAATGGTGAAGAAGGTGCCTATTCCGAATATACTTCTCTTTTTGTCCGTCCAATTCGAATTGATAATTAAGTGTACATAAAAGGCATGATAAGATGTTTTGAGTCCAAGACGTAATATGCGATAAGCTTTTAAAGAAAATTTTACAGTGCGGTAGCACATCTGCACCTGTACTTGCATGAAAATATGAGTTATTTTATTCAAGAAATCACAGGAACTTGCGTAATGGAATAAGCGGGTAATATAGCATGACTAACGAAATGACCACATGAAACGGATTGCGATTATACTCATGGAGTTGGCGTTGGCGCTGACGGCTGTGGCGCAGGTGGACCGTGGCGCCTACGAGCGGCAGCGGCAGCAGATTCAGGATCGGTATAACAAGCAGCGACAGCAGGCGCAGCAGCGCTATGGCGCCGCCCGAAAGAAGGCCGAGGCGGAGTATGCCGCCTTCCGCAAGAAGGCCAACGAGGAATATGCCGCTGCGGTGCAGCGGTCGTGGCTGAAGATGGGCGTGGAGCCCGCAGTCCCAAAGCCCAAGGAGCCGGCGCCGCCGCGGCCACCGCGTGTGCAGGTAGACAAGTTGCCGACGACGTTGCCGCTGCCGCAGGGCGAGGTGGTGGCGCCGCCGGCGAAGGTAGACCCCGTGCCGCTGCCGCCGATACCAGAGGCGGAGCCGGAGGCCCCGACGATGCAGTTCGCCCTCTACGGCGCCACATGCGAGGTGCACACGGCTACGGAGGGCCTGCGCTTCAGGCTGCAGGGGCTGGACGAGAAGAGTGTCGCCGCCGCGTGGAAACTGCTGTCGGCGGAGAAATACGACGGCCTGCTGCACGACTGCATGGAGCAGCGCGAGGCCAAGCGGCTGTCGGACTGGGGCTACCTCTGTCTGCTGGGGCGCATGAGCGAGCAGCTGCTCGGCAAGGGCAGCAACGAGGCGGTGCTGCTGCAGATGTACTTGCTGGCGCAGTCGGGCTACCGCGTGCGCATAGGCCGCAAGGACGAGCGGCTGGTGCTGCTGGTGCCTTTCAACAGGGACATCTACAGCTATTCTTACATCAACATCGACGGCATCCGTCATTATATGCTCGCGCCCAAGGGGACGGGCAGCGTGTATGTTTGTAATGTGGAGTTCCCGAGGGAGCGTGTGGCCAACATACTCATGGACAGGCTGCCGGACCTCGGCGGCGGAGCGAAGCGGAGCCGCACATTGCAGGGCGAGAAGTTCGGCACGATGAAGGCCACCGTGGAGGTCGACAAGCGCCTGACGGACTATCTGAACGACTACCCGCTGAGCAGCGCATGGGAGTATTATGCGCTGGCGGGCCTCAGCGACGGCGTCAAGGAGGCCCTCTATCCGGCTCTGCGCACCCAGCTGGAGGGCAAGAGCAAGAAGAAGGCCGCAGCCATGCTGCTCGACTTCGTGCAGACGGCCTTCGACTACGCCACCGACCAGGAGCAGTTCGGCTACGAGCGGCCGCTGTTCGGCGACGAGAGCATCTACTACCCCAAGAACGACTGCGAAGACCGCTCGATATTCTACAGCATACTGGTGCGCGATTTGCTGGGGCTGGATGTGGTGCTCGTGCAGTGGCCCGGACACCTGGCCACAGCGGTGGCCTTCACGGAGGAGGTGGGCGGCGACTATTTTACGCTCGACGGACGCCGGTATACGGTGTGCGACCCCACCTATATAGGGGCGCCGATAGGGGAGACGATGCCGCAGTTCAAGGATGTGAATGCCAAATTGATTAAACTATGAGAAGGCGAGGGTGGCTTGTCTTGCTGGCCTTTGTATTGCTACTCCCTGCCTGTCATCGCAAAAAAGAGGCGCCACAGGACAGCGTGGAGGCCCGCGAACCGGTGACTGTGGACGACAGCCTGCCGGCGGCGGGAAACGGCACGACAGGGCAGGAAAATGCCCCTGGTGCGTATGTGGTGCAGCAGGACTCCGCCGAGGTCACCAACCTGCGGCTTTTCGCGCGCAAACAGCGCGTGATTTACAACCCGGCGTTGATGATTGGCGAATGGCAGCAAGGGTCGGAACATGAGCAGTATATCGCCGACGGTACCGGCCGCAGATGGGATACTGGTGACGATGTGTCAAGGGATGAGGCGCAGGCATTTTCGTGGACGATGGATAGTAACTTGTTGACAATCAGGTATGATCTTAAGCTTGGCGGAATAATGATCCGGCAGTATGTGGTTACATTTGTGGATGAGGAATCTCTGGTGTACCGTGATGCTTTCGATGGCACATTTATGTTTGACAAGGTGCCCTCGGGTTTTACCGATCACCCCTGACGACGGTGCTGTGCATGGGTGGTTCTGTGGTCGCTACACAATAGTGGCGATATGTGGTTGTTTTGCTCACGTGGTGGCAATATGTTGGTTATAAAAGGAGCGTAATCGCTATATAGCAACAATAAAGGGATACTATGGTCACCATAGAGTCATGCAAAAGATGAGCAAAAAGGGAGCAGAAGGGGAGCAAAAGGAGTAGACTCGCCGATGGTTGTCAATCATTGCATTGGTGGGCCTGTTTTTGTTTCGTGATTCACATTGTACGAAATGTGGAAATGATAATGAGATACGTTCTGGTAGGGGCGGATTTTTATAAAATAAATCAGAAAAATTTTGTCAGTTTCAAAAAAGGTTGTATCTTTGCAGCCGATTTGAGTGCCCAATAATGAATTGTTGATGCTCTTTTCGTTTTGGGTATCAGTCAGA
>CACZRR010000103.1 GCA_902783595.1 uncultured Bacteroidota bacterium | reverse complement strand
TTACTTCTTTCTTCTTTCGACGATGTACTTGCTCGACTGTTTCTTGGGAGCGCGAGTCTTGTAGCCCTTGGCGGGGATACCCTTGCGCGAACGAGGATGTCCGCCGGTCTGACGGCCCTCGCCACCGCCCATCGGGTGGTCGACAGGGTTCATGACAACGCCACGGTTGCGCGGACGACGACCCTGGTGACGGGAACGACCGGCTTTACCGCCAACCTCGAGGTTATGCTCGGGGTTGCTGACAATACCCACAGTGGCGCGGCAGGCCTGGAGAACCATGCGCATCTCACCGCTGGGCATCTTGATGATGGCGTATTTATCGTCGCGGGACATGAGCTGGGCATAAGCACCGGCGGAACGCACCATCTTGGCGCCCTGACCGGGACGAAGCTCAATGTTGTGGATGAGCGTACCGAAAGGTATCTCGGAGAGGAGGAGGGTGTTACCAACCTCGGGAGCCACGCCGGCACCCGACATTACGGTCTGACCCACCTTGAGTCCCTGGGGGCAGAGGATGTAACTTTTCTGACCGTCAGCATAGCATATCAAAGCAATACGCGAGCTGCGGTTGGGGTCGTACTCGATGGTTTTCACCGTGGCGGGCACGCCATCTTTGTTGCGTTTGAAGTCGACGAAGCGATAAAGCTGTTTGTGACCGCCGCCGATGTAACGCATGGTCATCTTACCCTGATTGTTACGGCCGCCGCTTTTGCGCATACCGTAAACAAGGCTTTTCTCCGGCTTGGTAGCGGTGATGTCGTCGTTGGTGACAACCAGTTTGTGACGCTGGCCGGGAGTTGTAGGTTTAATTTTCTTTAAAGCCATTTCTGTTGTTGATTCTTATTGGTCACTTATCAGTGGACCTGACTATTATTATTGTTTTCTCTTGCGTGATTAGATACCGGCATAGAAGTCAATGGCGTCACCCTCAGCAAGAGTCACCACAGCCTTCTTATAGGCGTTGGTGCGGCCTGTGAGGAAGCCCGACTTGGTGTAGCGCGATTTGACCTTACCAGCATAGTTCATGGTGTTCACGTCAACCACTTTGACGTTGTAGAACTGCTCCACGGCCTGCTTGATCTCAATTTTGTTGGCACGTTTGTCGACGACAAAACCGTAACGGTTGTGAGCAGGAGCGGCAGCGATGCCTTTTTTGCGCTGGATACGGGTCTGAACAGGATTGGCCGCAGCCTCCGTGAGGCGGGTCATCTTTTCACTAATCAGCGGTTTTACTATAATGTTCATCATCTGTTAAACTTTCTTAAATCGTTATACTCTCCAGCCTTATTTTGTAGCCAAAACGCGGTTGATTTCGGTCAAAGAACCCTCACAAACGACAATATTGGAGGCGTTAACAATGTCGTAAGTATTTAATTGCGACACGTTTACAACCTTCACGTTTTTGAGGTTTCTAGCAGACAAAGATACGAAATTATTTTGATTTTCGAGGATGAAAAGCGACTTTTTATCGTTCAGATTCAGGTTTTTGAGTACCTCGATCATCTTCTTGGTCTTGGGGCCTTCGAAGGTGAAGTTCTCAACAACGGTCATAGCATTCTCACTGGCCTTGTGGCTGAGGGCGCTGCGGCGGGCAAGACGTTTCACTTTGATGTTGAGCTTGAAACGGTAGTCGCGGGGTTTGGGTCCAAAGATGGTGCCGCCGCCAACGAATACGGGGCTCTTCAAATCACCGGAACGGGCACCACCGGTACCTTTCTGGCGTTTAAGTTTGCGGGTGCTATGAGCGTTCTCGCTGCGCTCCTTGGCCTTGGCGGTACCCTGGCGGTTGTCAGCAAGGTACTGCTTCACGTCAAGGTAGATAGCATGGTCGTTGGGTTCGATGGCAAAGACCGAATCCTCGAGATTGATGGTTCTGCCGGTCTCGCTTCCGTTGATGTTATAAACTTTAATCTCCATGTCTTATTAACTCCATCTTTCAAGTTTGACAATAGAACCCTTGGGGCCGGGGACGGAACCCTTGACCAGCATCAAGTTCTTCTCAGCGATGATTTTCACCACTTGCAGGTTCTGCACTTTCACGCGGTGGTTGCCCATCTGGCCAGCCATGCGCATACCTTTGAAGATACGCGAAGGATAGGAGGAGGCGCCGATGGAACCGGGAGCGCGGAGACGGTCGTGCTGACCGTGGGTGACGTCGCCGACACCGCCGAAACCGTGGCGTGTTACGACACCCTGGAAACCCTTACCTTTGGAGGTGCCAACCACGTCGACGAATTCGCCTTCCTGGAAGACCTCCACGGTGAGAACCTCACCGTGTTTTTTCTTGTGACCCTCCTCGAAGCGGCTGAACTCAGCGAGGTAGCGCTTGGGAGTGGTGTTGGCTTTGGCAAAGTGGCCTTTCATAGCCTTGGTGGTGTGGCTTTCCTTTTTCTCACCAAAGGCGAGCTGGATGGCCTCATAGCCGTCTTTTTCGATAGTTCTGACTTGTGTCACGACACAAGGACCAGCTTCAATAACTGTGCACGGAATCTGCTTTCCGTCGGCATCAAAAAGACTGGTCATTCCGATT
>CACZRR010000102.1 GCA_902783595.1 uncultured Bacteroidota bacterium | reverse complement strand
TTTCTGCAAATATTTACATATTTTTCGATTACAAAGATACAACTTTTCCCGAACATGTGGGAATATTTTTTTTTGCCGTATGAAATAATCTTCGTACTTTTGCACTTGCTTTCGAGAGCGAAAGCTGTAAGCAAGAAAAGCATTGCGATACTGTCCTTACTTATCGAATTTCGCCAAAGTTCAAGCAGGAGGACGGAGCATTTTTGCTTTCGCTTGATTGTGTATGCTATATCTCTGTAGCATATCTTCAGGCGTGAGATATGTTCCATAAACCCCGTTCCTGCATAGGTGTTTGGCGATACCTGATAAGTAAACGGACATGAGCACATAACCTCATGCCTTTTCTTATTGTTATAATTAACATTCCGTTGGAGGGTCGGAACAGAATAAGACATAACAATGAAAAGATTGTTACTCCTCGCGGCGCTCTTCGCCGCAACCATGTCGGGCGCAAGGGCCTACGACTTCTCCGCTGTCGCCCCCACAGGGCAGACGCTGTACTACAACATCGTCTCGGGCGGTGTGCAGGTTACAAGCCAAAACACCAGCTTCCCTTATTATAATTATAGCACCTACCCGACGGGAGCCTTGACCATCCCCGATAGCGTCACTCGTCAAGGCACAACCTATGCCGTTGTCTCGATAGGCGATTATGCATTCCGTGACTGCAGCGGCCTGACATCCGTCACCATACCCGACGCCGTCACATCCATCGGCAACTATGCCTTCGACGACTGCAGCGGCCTGACATCCGTCACCATCCCCGACGCCGTCACCTCCATCGGCCCAGCTGCCTTCGAAGACTGTAGCGGGCTGACCTCGGTGACCATCCCCAACTCGGTGATTAGCATTGGCAACTACGCCTTCTGTGGTTGCAGCGGCCTGACCTCCGTCACCATCGGCAGCGGCGTAGCCTCGATAGGTAACAATGCTTTCCGTGGCTGCAGCGGCCTGACCTCCGTCACCATTCCCAATTCTGTGACCTCCATCGGCGAGTATGCCTTCTCTAACTGCAGCGGCCTGACCTCCGTCACCATTTCCAATTCTGTGACCTCCATCGCCGCCTTCTCTGGTTGCAGCGGCCTCACCTCCGTCACCATTCCCAATTCGGTGACCTACATCGGCTTCGAAGCTTTCTCTGGTTGCAGCGGCCTGACCTCCGTCACCATTCCCAATTCGGTGACCTCCATCGGCAACTCCGCCTTCTCTGGTTGCAGCGGCCTGACCTCCGTCACCATTCCCAATTCGGTGACCTCCATCGGCAACCAAGCCTTCTCTAATTGCAGCGGCCTGACCTCCGTCACCATTCCCAATTCGGTGACCTCCATCTACGCCGCCTTCTCTGGTTGCAGCGGCCTCACCTCCGTCACCATTCCCAATTCGGTGACCTACATCGGCACCGAAGCCTTCTATGGTTGCAGCGGCCTGACTTCCATTACCATCCCCAGCTCGGTGACCGGCATCGGCACCGAAGCCTTCTATAATTGTAGCGGCTTGATAGAAATACATTCAGAAGCGCGCGTTGCGCCTTTGTTGGGTACTGATTGCTTTGCAGGTGTCCCAATAAATATCCCTGTCTATATTCCCTGTGTAAGACAGATGTCGTACAATTCGTACTATTCCCGCTGGAGTTATTTCTCCAACTTCATCGAAGCGGATGGATTCAGCTTTAGCGCCACATCGGCTGACGATGCAATGGGCAGTGTAACGGTGCTTACCCAGCCCACATGCCAATCCCCGACGGCAGTTGTCAACGCTATCGCTGCCAACGGGTATCTGTTTCAGCGATGGAACAACGGTGTAACCAATAACCCATATAGCCTCGTGGTAACATCTGATACTGCACTAACGGCCATATTTGTTCCCGAAAATGATTCACCATGCGACACCGTTTATATCTACATACACGACACTGTCTATATCCACGATACCGTGTATATTACAGGCGAAGGTATCAACGGCGTTGACGCAATGAACGCCAAGGTTTATACCAGCCAAGGACAGATAGTGGTCGAGGGGGC
>CACZRR010000101.1 GCA_902783595.1 uncultured Bacteroidota bacterium | reverse complement strand
CTTTCAAGGGAAGATGGAATAGAGTTTATTCGCTTGATCATGTCTCTCCCGGACGGGGTCCACACCTACAGCCCTCACCTGAAGGACTTCGTGGAAAGCTCCTCCAATCTGGGATTGGCGAAAATAGGCGATGACCAGATCAGACTGGATGTCTTTGCGAGAAGCTCTTCCGAGGAAAGATCGGAGGAATTGCAATCCATCTGCCAGAAAGTTGCCCTTGACAATCACTTCTCCTTTGAAAGCGAGGGGCATGTTCCGGGTTGGCCTATGAATCCGAAGAGCAGACTCGCCCAATTGGCCATGGACAGCTATTTTGAGCTGACAGGAGAAGAAATGGTTATGGAACCGGTCCACGCCGGACTGGAGTGCGGTTCATTTTTGGAGAAGAACAACGAACTGGACATGATCTCCATAGGTCCCAGCCTGCATGATGTACACACGACGGACGAAAGCTGCGAAATTGCCAGTATAGAGGTAACGACACGCCTCGTAGGGCTGTTGCTGCGCAAGCTGTCGGAGGCAACCTCGTAAAACGGAGCAGCGGATTTGCGAAAGGCTCTCCTGTGATACTCTGCATTCACAGGAGGCCTTTTGCAATGACGAAAAAAAACTTCATGCCCGAAGCGGTACGGGTATCGTCGATATGGGGTAAAGAAATGACAAATCGGGATTTAAACAGATATTACAAAATATTGGAAAGGGAGCTTCGTCCGGCGCTGGGCTGTACCGAGCCGGGCGCCGTGGGATTGGCGGCGGCCAAGGCGGCGGAAGTTCTTGGGTGTTTTCCAGCGCACATTGACATGTATTGCAGTGCAAACATTATCAAAAACGTAAAAAGCGTGAATGTCCCAAATTCCAAAGGGATGAAGGGGATCGCTGCCGCGGCCGCTCTGGCCGTCGTTGCCGGAGACCCGGAGGACGCGCTGGAAATATTCAAGTCCGCAAACGACGCGGCCATTGCAAAAGCAAAGGAACTGCTTGAACAAGGTTTTTGTGCCACGTACCTCCAGAAAGGGGAGGGAAACCTGTTCATCAGAGCCGTTGCCTCCTGTGGGGAGAATATGGCAAGCGTGACCATCAAAGACACCCACACGAACATCGTTGAAATAAAGAAAAACGATGCCGTTCTTTTTGAAAACCACGGATCGTCTCCGGGGAGCTCAGAGGAGGATTTTGACGATTTCTCCACCGTGAGAGAAATCATGGAATTCGCAGATGCGGCGGACTGGCAGCGTCTGAAAAGTCTGATGGAGACCCAGGTTCGGGTAAATACCGCCATTGCAGAGGAGGGCCTTTCAGGCACATATAGCTCTTCTGTCGGCAAGACACTTCTTGAAGCCTACGACAACGATATAAAAATTCGCGCCAGAGCCAAAGCGGCCGCCGGCTCTGACGCCCGCATGGGTGGAAGCCCCATGCCCGTGGTTATAAACTCCGGAAGCGGAAACCAGGGAATCACTCTGACCGTTCCTGTTGTGGAATATGCAGGGGAGCTAGCCGCGGGAGAAGAGAAAATGTATCGGGCGCTGGCGATCGCAAATCTCATCTCCATTCACATAAAAAAGCATATCGGCAAACTCAGCGCGTTCTGCGGCGCCGTAAGCGCAGCATGCGGCGCAGGAGCGGCCATCACCTATATGAGCGGGGGTACATATGCAGAGATATGTTCTACTGTCAGCAATACCCTTGCCAATGTGGGAGGGATCGTCTGCGATGGCGCCAAAAGCTCCTGTGCCGCGAAAATCGCATCTTCCATTGACGCTGCCATTATGGCCCACGAAATGTCCATAAGACATAGTTTTTTTCCTGCCAGCGACGGAATCGTAGGCGCCGACATTGAGGAAACCATCGATAATTTCGGCACCGTTGGCAGAGAGGGAATGCTGGATACCGATATCTGTATAATGAGAATCATGCTTGGCTGCTGACAATATGCGTTAAGGCAATGCAAATCATAACGGAGACGCTACGGCGGTGCAAGCAAAGCGTGCTTTGCGGGAACATTGTATATGTTTTTTTGTACATGTTTTTATGAATTCCTCGCACGATTTTGGACGGTCAAAAGCCGATGCTTGTGAATGGCATCGGCTTTTTTGCAATATGACTGTTGCGTTATTGTTATGTTTCTTTCGGTACCGTAGATTTCCTCAACCACATGGTCAGCGCCTGCTTTCCACAGGAGTGACAGCGCTGAAAAGGCCGGTCGAGATTAAAGGCGACCCTTGGCAGATAGCCTATAT
>CACZRR010000100.1 GCA_902783595.1 uncultured Bacteroidota bacterium | reverse complement strand
TAGCATTGATAGGCTACGGCAAGATGGGTCACGCCATAGAGGCTTTGGCTGCCGAGCGCGGTCACGAAGTGACGGTGAAGATTGATAGAGAGGAAAGTGGAAAGTGGAGAGTGGAGAGTGGAAAGTGGAAAGTGGAAAGTGGAAAGATGAAAGTGGAAAGTGGAAAGTGGGGAGTGGAAAGTGGGGAGTGGAAAGAGGAAAGTGGAAAGATGGCGGATGTGGCTATTGAGTTCACTACGCCTGCGACGGCTGCTGACAACGTGCTGCGGTGTTTGGAGATGGGGATGCCTGTGGTGTGTGGCACCACGGGGTGGTATGCCCGTTATGACGAGGTGAGCGAGGTTTGTCGCCGTAGTGGCGGTCGTCTTGTTGCCGCCACCAACTTCTCTGTCGGAGTGAACATCATGTTCGCCTTGAACCGTCGCCTTGCCGAGCTGATGCGGGGTCGCGGCTATGCGGTGGATATCGCCGAGACGCACCACATCCACAAGCTCGATGCCCCCAGTGGCACCGCCCTCACGCTGCAGGAGCAGATTGTGGAGAGAGGAGAGCGGACCGTGGAGAGTGTTCCTATTGCCTCGTACAGGGAGGGCGAGGTGCCCGGCACCCATGTGGTGCGTTATACCAGTGAAGCCGACACGTTGACCCTCACCCATGAGGCCCATTCGCGTCGTGGCCTTGCCGAAGGTGCCCTGATTGCTGCCGAGTGGCTTATGACGGCGCCGGCGGGGGTATACAATATGCAAGACGTTTTGGGGGTGTGACCATGAAGCGCGACGACGTTCCGAGGCTTACGAAAGGGCGTGCCAACCCATGGGTGTTGCTGCTGCTGACAGTGCTGCTGTTGGCCGCTATGGCGGCGGGGTGTCTGTATGGTGCCGTCGACTTCGGGTGGGACGAGATCGGGCAGTCGCCCATCTTCTGGCAGCTGCGTCTGCCGCGTGTGGTGATGAGTGCTTTGGTGGGTGCCATCCTTGCCGTCAGCGGCACCGCCTACCAGAGCATCTTCCGTAATCCGCTCACCGACCCTTATGTGCTGGGTATCAGCAGCGGTGCCTCGTTGGGTGCTGCCGTAGCCATCTTGTTGGGCCTTGAGGCGTGGTTGTGGGGTGTGGGAGGTGTCGCCCTGGTGGCTGCTTTGCTCACCGTGCTGCTCATCTACCGCATCGCCTCCATCGGCAACAGGATGCACACCACCACCTTGTTGCTCACGGGAGTGTGCCTCACGCTGCTCATCTCTGCCCTCATCTCCTTCCTCATGGTGCTGCACCAGGAGAAGATGGACACCATCATCTTTTGGACCATGGGCAGCTTTGGCAACAGCTCGTGGAGTGACGTCACCTTGCTGGCTCCCGTTGCCGTTGTGGGCATTGGCGTCGTGCTGTGGTACAGCCGTGACTTGAACCTGCTGCTTGCCGGCAGTGAGGCGGCGCGCAGCATGGGTGTGGAGGTGGAGACGGTGAAGCGTGTGCTGCTGCTTGCCACCACGCTGATGGTAGCCTTTGCCGTGAGCTGCTGTGGTGTGATTGGTTTTGTGGGCCTCATCGTGCCCCATGCCGTGCGCCTTGTGGCGGGTCCCGACAACCGGCGTCTGGTGCCCTACTCCATGCTCTGCGGAGCCTTCTTCGTCGTGGTATGCGACACCTTATCGCGCACCATCATGCGCCCCAGCGAGCTGCCTGTCGGCAGCCTCACGGCCCTTGTGGGAGCCCCTCTGTTCATCTACCTCCTTTACCGCAACAAAAAAACATACTGATGGAGCTCTGTTTGCGTCACCTTTCCGTTGCCTTTGGCGGGCACCCTGTGCTACGCGACATCAGCTGTGTGCCTGCTGCCGGCCGCATCACCGCCATCATGGGTCCCAACGGCTGTGGCAAGACCACGCTGTTGCGCTGCATTGCGGGCCTGCTGTCCCCCGATGCTGGTGCTGTCACCCTTGACGGGGCACCTGTCGGCGACCTCACGGCGCGCGCTTTGGCGCAGCAGGTAGCCTTCGTGCGGCAGCATGCGCAGACCGACTTTGAGTTCACCGCCTTCGAGACCGTCCTCATGGGTCGCAACCCGTGGCAGCGGCGGCTGCAGAACGAGAGCCAGGCCGACTGGGACATCGTGGAGCGCTGTATGCGGCAGACGGGCACGTGGCATCTGCGGCTGGCCAAGCCCATGCAGATGAGCGGTGGCGAGTTGCAGCGGGTCATGATCGCCCGGGCGCTGGCGCAGGAGACGCCGTTGCTGCTGCTCGACGAGCCGGTGTCGAACCTTGACATAGCGCACCAGATAGACATCATGCGGCTGCTGCGTGGTGCCGCCGGCAAGACCACCCTCATCGTCATCCACGACCTGAACCTGGCGTTGCAGTACTGTGACGACCTGCTGCTGCTGCACGATGGTGCCCTGCTCTACCACGGTCCTATTGCCGAGGGACTCACCCCAGAGCGCATAGCCACTGTCTATGGTGTTGATGCCCATGTGGATAGAGGTCATATTCTTTTTGACTATGACGGCTTGTCATAGAGGAGGGATGCTGGAGGGATATAGGAGCAACCTAGGACCTACCATGGAGCTGATATAGGGCAACTATAGAGCAACTATAGAGCAACTATAGAGCAGCTGTGGATAGGGTACTGAAAATCAAGAGGATGTGAGGGGTGTGAAAAATGAGGTATCCGTGGATACCCCGGGAGGCTGCGGAGGGGATCTTATTGGCCTTAGAGAGAAAGAGTTAGGCGGTTGCGGAACATATTTTAATAATGTTTAATAAATGTGTGTCGCAGAAAATGCCTATCTTTGCATGATTTTTCACTTCCTCTACAACGACCCCAAATGAAGAATAGTATACAGCATATCATCTTTTTTTCAGCTCTTTTGCTTGTCCCTGCCGTTGCCGCGGCGCAGAGTGACGATCCCTCTGTGAAGCCCAAGAAATCGGAGATCAAGGTCAACAAGCTCGACGTCATCTACGAGGACGAAGAGTATCGTGGCGTCAACATTGACGAGCGCAACGACGAAGAGACCGAGGCGCAGTACTACCTGGCGCCCTTCCTCTTCAACCCTGACGGTGACGACGACTACGGTGACGACGAAGAGGACGAGATGATAGCCACCTATCCCCTGACCGACGACGGTGTGGTCAGCGAAGACGATATCATCCTTGAGGGTTTTGACACTGCTGTCATCCACCTGCCCAAGTTTGATGTGCACAGCATCACCGAGCCCATCATCATAGATTTGCGCAACGAGGCGCGAGGCGAGCGTTTCTCATGGCCCACGCCCGTCACGGCACGTCCCTCGTCGCACTATGGGCCGCGGTGGCGTCGTTTCCACTACGGCTTGGACCTTGCCGAGCCCACGGGTGACCCCATCTACAGTGCCTTTGACGGTGTGGTGCGCATCTCCAAATACAACCACAGCTACGGCAACCTGGTGATCATCCATCATTCCAATGGTTTGGAGACCTACTATGCCCACATGTCGAAGCGGTTGGTGCAGGTAGGTCAGCAGGTGAAGAGTGGCGACGTCATAGGTCTCTGTGGCAACACGGGACGTTCCTTTGGCAGCCATCTGCACTTTGAGATACGCTACAAAGGCAACGCCTTGAACCCCGAGGATGTGGTGAGTTGTGCCACCCATGACCTCATCAGCGACCGCCTGACCATCACCTCCGACTCCTTCCGCAAGGTCGGCAAGGGAGGCAAAGGCGTCGGTGGTGGCGGTGGTGGCTGGTACCGTGTGCGCAAAGGCGACACTCTGGGCAAGATTGCGCGTCGCAACGGCATCAGCATCCAGCGCCTGTGCCAGCTCAACGGCTTGAAGCGCAACAGCACCATCCGTCCGGGGCAGCGTTTGCGTGTCAGTGGATCGGCCAAAGGCGGCAGCGTTGGCAAAGGCGGCAAAGCGACGAAAGGTGGTGGTGCCACCCATACCGTGCGCCGTGGCGAGACCCTCAGCAGCATAGCGCGTGCCAACGGCACCAGCGTGAAGAAAATCTGCCAGCTCAACGGCATCGGGAAGAACAGCACCTTGCGTGAGGGGCAGAAAATCAGGGTTAAATAGGAGGGAAGGCGATGAGGATAGACCTGCTGACGCTGTTTCCGAACATGATGACCATGTTCTTTGAGGAGAGCATCCTCAAGCGTGCCCAGAAGAAAGGGCTCGTCGAGGTTGTCTTCCACGACCTGCACGACTACTCGCTCACCAAGTACGGTTCCGTCGACGACTACCCTTACGGCGGTGCTGCCGGCATGGTGATGGCTGTGGAGCCCATCGCCAACTGCATCGAAGGATTGCAGAAAGAGCGAAGCTATGACGACATCATCTATACGGCTCCTGACGGCGAGCTGTTTACGCAGCCCATGGCCAACAGCCTCTCGCTGGCCGGCAACCTGATGGTGCTCTGCGGCCACTACAAAGGCGTCGACGAGCGTTTGCGGGAGCACTTCATCACGAGGGAGATCAGCATAGGCGACTACGTCCTCACCGGTGGAGAGCTTGCTGCCGCCGTCATCTGTGACGCCGTCATACGCCTTGTTCCCGGTGTGCTTGGCGACGAGCAGTCGGCCTTGGGAGACTCGTTCCAGGACGGTCTTGTGGCGCCGCCGGAGTACACGCGACCTCCCGAGTTTCGTGGGTGGCGTGTGCCCGATGTGCTCCTCAGCGGCAACCATGCCAAGATCGAGCAGTGGCGCATGGAGCAAGCCATCGAGCGCACGCGTCAGCGTCGTCCCGACCTGTTGAAGAAAAACCAACAATAAACACGATAGATATGAAAAAGAAGAAGATATTATCCTTGCTGCTCGTTGGCGCCCTCTTGGCTGCCGGCAGCGTGACCTTTGTCGGCTGCAAGAGCAGCGACGGGGTGCAGATGTACCAGCGCCAGAAAAGCAACCGTGGTGCCAAGGTGAAAACGAACATCAAGGTGAAAGGCAACAACAAATCCAACGGCAACACCACACGAACCCGCAGCTACTGATGCAGACAGCCCTCTATCCCCTCAAATTCCTTCCCCTGTACAAGAACGTCATCTGGGGAGGCAACCGATTGAAAGAATTGGGATTCAACTATGACCCGCTGCCCAACTGTGGCGAACTGTGGGCCCTCTCTGCCGTTGAGGGCAAAGAATCTGTCGTTGCCAACGGTTTCCTGGCCGACAACACCCTCAACGAGCTTATAGAGATCTACATGGGTGACCTTGTCGGTGACAAAGTCTACAACCGTTATGGCACCGCCTTTCCGTTGCTCTTCAAGGTCATCGACGCTGCCGCCGACCTCTCCATCCAGGTGCATCCCGACGACACCTTGGCGCAGCAGCGCGGCATGGAATGTGGCAAAACCGAGATGTGGTATGTCATGCGTGCCGACGAAGGTGCGCGTCTGATCAGCGGCTTCCGTCGTGACACCGACGAAGAGGAGTACCGTGCCGCCTTGTCTGCGGGTCATCTCACCGACCTGCTGCACAGCGAGCTTCCGAAGCCTGGCGACGTCTTCTTCATTCCTGCCGGTCGAGTCCATGCCCTTGGCAAAGGTCTCATGGTTGCCGAGATCCAGCAGAGTTCCGACTGCACCTACCGCATCTATGACTACGACCGCGTAGACAAAGACGGCCACAAGCGGCAGCTGCACACCGACGAGGCCATGGCTGCCCTTGACTTCCGAGGCGTAGGCTCGCATGCTTCCACGCGCTATGAGGCGCGCCGCAACGAGAGCATCACCCTTGCCTCCTGTCCTTACTTCACCACGCGTCTGCTGGCTCTTGACAGTCCTATCCGCAAGAACCTCGAAGATGTGGACACCTTCGTCGTGTACATGTGTGTCGACGGTCTTGCTGCCGTGAGAGCTATGGACACCATCGTGCCCATGCATGCCGGCGAATGTGTGCTTGTTCCCGCCGTTGCCGAGAGTGCCGAGCTTTTCGTAGAAGGAAACGCCACGCTCCTCGAGGTCACCATCGATACCGACGGTTGGGACGACGAGGAGCGCGGCGAAGCGTTGATGGCGCGTTTTGTGGGCGAAGGTTAACGTTCCACGAGCGTCATCTCGTCGATGAGGTGACGTGCGCCAGCGAACTTATCGATGATAAACAGGCAGTAGCGGATATCGAGAGAGATGTTGCGGCAGTAGGCGGGGTCGAAGAGCAGGTCGCTCATAGTGCCCTCCCAGCAGCGGTCGAAGTTGATACCCACCAGTTGACCGTCGGCATTGAGCACCGGCGATCCTGAGTTGCCACCTGTGGTGTGGTTGGTGGCAATGAACGCCACCGGCATCTCCCCTTTCTGGTTGGCGTAGGGGCCGTAGTCCTTATGCTCGTAGAGGCTGCGCAGGCGGGGCTCCACGCGATAGTCGTAGATAGCTGCGTTTTCTTTCTCCATGATGCCGTCGATGGTGCTGTAGGCGGTATAGTAGGTAGCGTCCTTGGGTTTGAACCCTTCCACGTGACCGTACGTCACGCGGAGTGTGAGGTTAGCGTCGGGGAAGAAATTGCTGTCGGGGTACATCTCCATGACGCCCTTGACATAGATGCGCATGAGGCGTTGGATGTTCTCGTCGGCTGTGGCGTAGGTCTTGCGTTTGGCGTCGCTGTAGCTGTATTCATAGGCGTTGCGCAGCAGAGATATCGCGGGGTCCTTGCTGCTGGCGCAGTAATCGTGCAGCTTGCGGCTTGACCCGCGCAGCAGCTTCGTCAGTTTCTTGGGGTTGTTGAGAATCGACTTGCGGTAGGTGCGTTCCAGCATATTCTGCACACTTTCGGCGTTGTCCTCCTTCACGTATGGCGCGAAGCCGTGGGACCACATGTAGAGGAACGTCTCGATGAATATAGCCTCGTCGACGGGCGAGTGTGTCTCGAAATCGGCGAAGTAGGTCTCGTTCTCATCGAGCAGAGCTGCTGCTGCCGACTCGATGGCCATCTGGTCGGAGGAGTTGCCTATGCGCCACATCTTCATGGTGCGGTTCATGAAATCGCTTGCCATGAGAGCCTCGTTGAAGTAGACCCATTCCAGCTCCACGTCGCGCAGGTGGTCGTAGTTGTTCTCCAGTTGTTGCAGCACCTGACGGTACTCCTTGTGACCTTCTGTCCATTTTTGGAAAGCGGCCTCTTGTGCGAGTTTCTGTTCCACGCCATGTAGACGTTCGATGCCGAGCGTTTCGCCCTGCCATTTCTTCCATCCGTTGGCTATCGACGCCACGCGGGAAGCGTATTTCAGTCGTTGTGCCGGTGAGTGGCGCATTGCGTCGTTGTAGTGTTGCAGGCGTATGTCGCGCAGTGCTATGCGCACGGGGTTCTCCACATTGGCTGCCAGGTCGACGGCGTCGTGTGTCACATAGCGACGTGTTGTTCCCGGGTAACCGAACACGAACGTGAAGTCGCCCTCGTCGACGCCGCGCAGGCTTATCTCGAGGTGTTTGAGGGGCTGGTAGGGAGTGTTGTCGCTGCTGAAGTCGGCGGGAGTGTTGTTGTCGGCGTAGACGCGGAACATAGAGAAATCGCCCGTGTGGCGAGGCCACATCCAGTTGTCGGTGTCGCCGCCGAACTTGCCAATGTTGCTTGGGGGAGCCCCCACCAGACGCACATCGGTGAACACCTCGTTGATGTACATGAAGTACTGGTTGCCGTAGTAGAACGGTTTGATGACGGCGCGGTAGTGTGTGCCTTGTACGGCCTCCTCGGTGATGGTGGCGATATTCTTCTTGATGATGCGTGCGCGGTCGGCCTCGGAGGTTGTGTTGTTCACGCCGTTGAGCACGCGTTCTGTGACATCCTCCATGCGTACCAGGCGTGTGACGGAGAGTCCGGGGCAGGGTATTTCCTGTTCGCGTTTCATGGCCCAGAAGCCGTTGGTGAGGTAGTCGTTGGCCACCGACGAGTGCTGCACGATGTAGCTGTAGCCGCAGTGGTGGTTGGTGAGCAGCAGCCCTTCGTTGCTGACGAACTCGCCCGTGCATCCGCCGCCGAACAGCACCACTGCATCCTTCAGTGAGGCGTGGTTGATGTCGTAGATATCTTCGGCGCTGATATGCATACCTGCGGCCTGCATATCGGCCTCGTTGCGGCCGAGGAGCATGGGTATCCACATGCCTTCGTCGGCGTGGCAGAGGGGCAACGCCATGAAGGCTGCCGCCAGGAGGGTTACGAATCTTTTCATCATAGTATAGCTATTTATATTGTTATTTTTGTTTCGCATGGGGTAGCAGTGACAGCAGCCCTTTGAGATGTGCCGGTGACGGAGGCAGGAAAGCGTGTGGCGGCAGGTGGAAGAGGTGCACCGCCACTGCCAGCTGAGCCAGCGCCATGAATGACTGAGCCGTCAGGCTGGCGCATGCCGACCCTGTGGCGCCCCAGTGTGGTATGAGGAGTAGGTTGACCCCCACGTTGAGCACCAGTGTGGCTGCTGCGAAGAGGTTGAGTTGCCGCAGACGTCCCGCTGCTGTGAGCAGGGTGCCGAAGATGTAGGTGATGCCGATAGGTATGAGGCCGAATATCACCACGCGGAACACCGGTACGTAGACGGCGCCGCGTCCTGGGTAGAGCATCTCCATGAGTGGTGAGGCGAAGACAGCGCATAGCGTCGCTATGCCTGCGGCGAAGAGCATCATAGGCCAGAATACGAGGCGCAGCACGCCCACCAGGTCGTCGTTGTTGCCCTCCTTGCACAGGCGTGAGAAGATGGGCAGCAGAGGCACGCTGACGAGGTATGCCACCATGGTCAGTGCGTCGAGCAGGCGGAACGCGCCGGCGTAGATGCCTGCCTGTGCGTTGCCGGCGATGCTACGCAGCAGGATCGGGTCGATGCGGTTGTAGCTTGCCATCAGCAGCACCAGCAGAGCGAAGGGTGCGCTGCGTCGCAGCACGGTGAGTGCGAAGGGGATGTTCAGGCGTAGACGTCGGAGGTGTGCCTTGCGTGCCACCACGAACAGTGCCAGCAGGGCTGTGACGCCATAGGCCGCCACCTGAGCGTAGACGAAAGTGTAGATGGTGAAGGGGTGGTTGACGGACGCTGGATGAGGTTGCCACAGCAGGAATCCGCAGATGACGATCATCAGCAGTCGGTCGAGTACGGAGAAGAGGCTGTCCCAGCGGAATAGCATCAGTCCTTCGAGGTTGCTGCGCAGGTAGAGTATCAGTGAGTTGAGGAATTGTGCCGCCGTGAGCCACGCCAGCAGGCGGAACTCGTTGCTACCGTATCCCAGCAGAGCTCCCACGGTGAATGTCACCACCAGGTAGAGGGCGAAGAGGGCGCCCTTGATGGTGAGTATCCCCGACAGGTGCTTGCTGATGAGCTGTGGGTGGCGTGCGATGTTGCGGGTGTTGAAGTTGGTGATGCCGAGGTCGAGGAGGATGTTGAGTATGTAGCTGAGGTTGAAGGTAGCGATGTAGAAGCCGTACATCTCGTTGCCCACGCTGTTCTGCACGCCCACCTCGATGCCGAGGATCCATAGGGGCTTGACGATGACGTTGGCCAGGAGTATCCAGAAGAGTCCTGTCAGCAGTGTGCGCTGCATGGTGGTGGGCTGTGCTGTGCGGCTCATGCTACTGTTCTATGGTCCATCGTTCCTCCATCTCCCATTTTTCGCGCAGAGCGAGTGTCTTGTCGAAGAGTATGGTCGTCTCGGGGTGTCGACCTGTGCGGTAGTCGCCGGGGGTCCAGCGTCCGTTGTTGTCGCTGTCGACTATGGCGCGCAGCTTGTAGTTGCCTGCTGCGAGGTGGGTAAATTTCAGCGTGGCCAGGGTGCCGAGTGATTGTGTGGACATCTGCTGCACCACGGTGTCGCGGCTGTCGAGCACCTCCACCACGAGTGGCGCCGCACAGCGGTTGTCGATGTGCAGTGTCAGTGTGCCGTAGTCTTTGGGTTTGAGGCGGAAGGAGAGGCTGTCGCTGACGGTGCCGTAGATGTCGGAGAAGAGGCCTTGTGGCAGCAGCATGCTGTATTCGTCGCCTGCTGTGAGGGTGGCGTTGATGCGTGCTGTGAGGCCTGTGCTATCCACCGTCACGCTGTAGTGGCTCATGCTGCTGTCCTTGAGGTGGGTCACTGTGACGCGCAGTGTGTCGTCAGTTTTGGCGATGGGGTTGCGGAATGCCAGTCGCAGGTCGTCGTAGTGTGCGTTGCTTCCTTGGCATAGTGCTCTCATCAGCGGTGCTGTGGGCTTCTCGCTGTCGTTGCGTCGTCGTCCCTTGCCTTTGGGTGCTTGGTAGCGCAGGTGCAGGGTGTCCTGCAGCAGTGTGTCGCTGATGATGAGCGTGGCGCTGTCTGCCTTGCCGTCGAGGCACCACACGGTGAGGCTGTCGCGCCGTGTGTTGAGACGCCACACTGACGGTGTGCCCTCCACGGAGGGGTGCTGTAGGGGTGCCGCTGTTGTCACCACGATGTGTCCCTGTTCGGGCATGGTGCTGGTGGTGATGCGCTGCCGTTGTGCTGCCGGTGATGACATGCGCAATGGCAGGGGTTGCCTGATGCTGTCGTGGCGAGGGGTGGCGGACGTAGCGCTATCGCACCATGCCACCGCCTCGTCGGCGTCGACACGCAGGTTGCGGTTCTTGTCGCCGAACGCCACCACCCTGTAGCGTCCGGCGGCCATATAGTGGAATGCGTAGCGTCCCTCGCGGTCGCTGAGTGTCACGTAATCCGGCTTGCGCCATAGTGCCACGGTGTCGGCGCGCGTTCCCAGACTGTCCTCCTTGTAGGCTGCCACACTCACGGCCTCTGCCAGGGGCTTTCCGCTACGTGCGTCGCGGAGGGTGCCTTCCAGCATCAGGCTGTCCAGTGTGGCGCCCGTGCTGAATGCGTATTCGTAGCTTGTCAGCAGGTTGCCCTCGGTGAAATCGGCCAGGGCCTCCTTGAACTGGAACAGGTAGGTGGTATTGGGCAACAGTGTGTCGTGGAGCGTCACGAGCAGGCTTTTCCCTTTGACGGTGTAGTCGGCCTTGTTTTTCAGCGGTGGCGACACGATGATGTTGTCGCTGGCGTTCTTGAGCACCACATACTCGTTGAAGGTGATGGTGAACTGCTGGCGGTAGAAATCGTGGCTGCCGTTGTCGGGTGTTGTGGCCACCACACGTGGCGGTAGCACATCCTTGGGTCCTCCGGTGGGGTAGCCCTGGCGGGCGCAGGAGACGGCTGCCATCATGGTGGCCAATAGTGCGGCGACGCACAGCAGCTGTGGGGCGGTGATGCGGGCGTGGCGTTTCATCAGCCGAAGAGTTGGTGTAGCTCGTCGTGCAGGCGTTCCAGTGCGCGTTCCACGGGCGAGTGTTCGGCTGCGGAGGCGAATATGGATGCTGCGAGGCGTGTGGGGTCGCTGCTGTCGCTGAGTGTTACGGCGGCGGAGTTCACGAGGTTCACCATCTCGTCCTTAGCCTCACGGATAGCGGCCCAGCATTCGGTGCTCACATACACCTGCTGTGACAGGTTGTGCTCCCACTCGTCGCGTATGGTCTTGGTCATCACGCCCTGCAGCAGACGCAGGTCCATCCCCGGCTGGTAGCAGCGCAGCACAAGGCTGTTGGGGGTGATGCGCTCAAGGAAGAGGGCCATGCGCTCATAGGCCTGCAGGCGCAGAGGTGTGACCACCTTGAGGGTTTCGCGGCGTTCGTCGAGTTTCATCTGCAGCAGGCGCTCCTTCTGCTCGTTGTCGAAATAGCGACGCACCAGCACATAGAACAGCCACCCTGCGACACCCAGTGTGCCCAGTACGGCGGCCACCAAAATCATAGCAAACAATACGGTATTCATTGTTTCTTTTGTTTCAATCTGTCAGTTTCATCAGTTCGTCGACCAGCTGTGTCACTCCTCGTGTTGCCACCTCCTTGATGAATGTCACCTGACGGCTTACCGGCACCTCCTTGGGGTCCACCACGTAGCAGGGTGTCGACCTCGGCACGTAGTGTATGAGTCCTGCCGCGGGGTATACAGCCATCGAGGTGCCCACCACGACGAAAATGTCGGCCTCCTCGCAGAGTGCTGCTGCGGGTTCTATGTTGGGTACCGCCTCGCCGAACCACACGATATGGGGGCGCAGCTGTGCGCCGTCTGGTGCGCGGTCGCCGATGTGGATGTCGCGGTCGCCGATCTCCACTATCAGGCTGTCGTCCTTGTCGCTGCGTGCCTTGGTGAGTTCGCCGTGCAGGTGCAGCACGTGGTGGCTGCCTGCGCGCTCGTGCAGGTCGTCGATATTTTGTGTGACGATTTGCACATCATAGCGCTCTTCCAGGCGCACCAGTTGGCGGTGTGCCTCGTTGGGTTTGGCGGCGAATAGCTGGCGACGTCGTTGGTTGTAGAAATCCAGCACCAGTTCGGGGTTGCGCACGTAGGCCTCGTGGGTCGCCACATCCTCCACGCGGTAGTGCTCCCACAGGCCGTCCGAGTCGCGGAAGGTGGAGATGCCGCTTTCGGCGCTGATGCCCGCGCCGGTGAGCACAACTATTTTCTTCATATCTATCCTATAGAACGCGTTAGCGCCGTCATTATTGTGCTGTCGCCTTTTGAAAACTGATTTTCTGTTCTCTGCCGATTTTTCTCAGCGTTCTTGTCTCAGTGGCGTCAGTGTTGTCCTCCTGTTTTTGGCGCGTCCCTCGGCGTTGTCGTTCGATGCCACGGGGCGGCTTTCTCCGTATCCGCGGTAGGTGAGGCGTGTGGCGTCGACGCCCCGTGCCACGAGGTATTCGTACACCGCTTTAGCCCGTCGTTCGGACAGTAGCTGGTTGTCCTCGTCGCTGCCCACGTTGTCGGTGTGGCCTCCCACCTCCAGGCGTAGTGAGGGGTGACGCAGCAGGGCTTCTGCCAGGCGGTCCAGTGCCGCCAGCGATGTCTCCAGCAGTGTGGCTTTTGCCGTTTCGAAGAATATGCCCGGCAGCGTCACTGTGTCGCCCAGTGTCAGCAGGTTCTCTGCCTGTCGGATGGGGTCGAGGAACGTGATGCGTTCCGGGCGTGCCGGTGCGGGCATCACGAAGGAGTAGAGGTCCTGCTTGCCGTATCCGCCGTAGCGGTCGCTGCTGAAGATAGCCGTGCGTCCGTCGGGTGCCACGATGAGGTTGTTCTCCTCGCCTGCGGTGTTGATGGGGTATCCCAGGTTTTTCGGTTGTCCCCATGTGGTGTCGTCCACACGGCGGGCGCAGAAGAGATCCATGCCGCCCATGCCCACGTGTCCGTCGGAGGCGAAGTAGAGGGTGCGGTCGTCGAAGTGGATATAGGGTGCTGTCTCGTTGCCTGCGGTGTTGATGCTGGGTCCCATGTTGCGGGGTTCGCTCCAGCGTCCTTCTTCCAGGCGGCAGCACCAGATGTCGGTGCCGCCGTATCCGCCGGGGCGGTTGGAGGCGAAGTAGAGTGTGTAGCCGTCGATGGATAGTGATGGGAACGACTCCCACCACACGCTATTCACGGGTGCTCCCAGGTTGCGGGGTTTGCCCCATCTGCCGCCGTGGCGCACGCTCATGTACAGGTCGCATCCCGTAGGTTCGTTGTGTCTGTTGCATGCCGCAAAGAGCACCACACGTCCGTCGTGCGACAGTGTCTGTGCGCCCTCGTTGCCGTTGCTGTTCAATGGTTCGGGCATTCGCCGTGCCGGTCCCCATGCCAGCTCCATGGTGTCGTACAGTGAGCAGAAGAAATCCTCCTCCATGGGGTATCCTGGCAGTGTGGTGGCCTTGCGTGGCGAGCGGCGTGTGAACACCAGCATGCGGTAGTCCGCCGTCAGTGCCGGCAGGTATTCGTCATCCTCGCTGTTGATATTCTCTCCCAGATTGATGGGTCGGAACGCCACGGGGTTGTTCACTGCGTGGCTTCGGAATGAGGCTATGCGTACCCCTTCCTCGCCCTCGTGGCGCCAGCGTGTGCTCGTGGGATTCAGGCTCAGCGCGTGGCGGTAGCTTCCCAGCGCGTCGTCATAGCGTTCCAGCGCCAGTTGCTGACGTCCCAGCAGCAGCCAAGCCTCGACATACCCTGGATCCTCGTCGAGAGCCCGTAGCAGCAGGCGCTCCGCCTCCTCGTATTGTCCCACCACGCTCTTCTCCACGGCCTGTTCGAAAAGAGGCTCGCTTTTCTTTGTCTGTCCCCATAGCGGCAATGGCAGCAGCAATAGCCATAGTATGTAATGTCTCATGCTTTTACTCTTTTCTTTTCAGCCTGTATGGTTAAGTATTAAACCGTCGCCGCGACCCGAGAGGGGGTTGCGGCGACGGTTAGCTGACGTGCAAAAGTGTCATTTGCCGTTGACGAGGCGGTAGGTGTCGCTGGCGATGACATATTCCTCGTCGGTGGTGACCACGACGACGGCGACTTTGGAGTCGGGGGTGCTGAGGATGATGTCCTCACCCATGACGTTGTCGTTCTTGCTGAAGTCCACCTTGATGCCGAGGAAGTCCATGTTCTCGAGGATGGGACGGCGCATGAACCAGGCGTTCTCGCCGATGCCGCCGGTGAAGAGCAGCAGGTCGCAGCCGTTCATGGCAGCCATATAGGCGCCGATATATTTCTTCACGCGGTAGGCGAACATGTCGAAGGCGTAGGTGGCGCGTTCGTCGCCTGCGTCGCGGCCGGCGCGGATGTCGCGCATATCCTGTTTGTCGCCGCTGATGCCCAGCAGGCCGCTCTTCTTGTTGAGGATGGTGGAGGCCTGTTTGGTGGTGAGGTTCTCTTTGTCCATGAGGTAGAGCAGTGCTCCCGGGTCGAGGTCGCCGCAGCGGGAGCCCATCAGGAGACCCTCGACGGGTGTCATACCCAGCGTGGTGTCCACGCTCTTGCCGTGGTCGACGGCGGCAATGGAGGCGCCGCTGCCGAGGTGGCAGGAGATAATCTTGAGATCCTTCCAGTCGCGGCCGATGAGTTTGGCGGCCTTCTCGGAGACGTAGCCGTGGCTGGTGCCGTGGAAGCCATAGCGGCGGATGCGATATTTCTCGTAGTATTCGTAGGGTATGCCGTAGAGGAAAGCCTTGGGCGGCATGGTGTGGTGGAAAGCGGTGTCGAAGACGGCGACCTGGGGTACGCCGGGCAGCACTTTCTGCATAGCCTTGATGCCGGCGAGGTTGCCGGGGATGTGCAGGGGGAAGACGTCGATATACTCGGTGACCTTCTTGATCATGTCGTCGGTGACGATGCAGCTCTCGGTGAACTCCTCGCCGCCATACACCATGCGGTTGCCTACGGCGCCGATTTCTTTGAGGTCTTTGATGACGCCAATCTCAGGGTCGACGAGGGCTTTCAGCACGATGCCCACACCGGCGGTGTGGTCGGAGATGGGCAGCTGCTCGTAGTGCTTCTGACCATTCCATTTGTGGGTGAACTCGCCCATCTCGAGGCCGATGCGTTCCAGCACGCCTTTGGCAAGGACGTGGGCATCGTTGGCCATGTCGATGAGCTGATACTTGATAGATGAACTTCCGCAGTTGAGAACAAGTACTTTCATGCTATGTAATTATTTGATTATTATACCCATTATTGGTGGATAGCTTCCGCTATACATCGGTCAAAGATAGAAAAAAAAATCAATATTCGGAAGAAAAGTTTTCAACAATGCCGTTACCGTTGCACGACCGCTGCCTGGCCGTTGACGAGGTAGCGGCGGCCTCCCGCCGTATCGAGGCATAGCCACCGTGTGCGTCGTCGTTCGAGGGCCTGTAGCACCATGGTGGGCTGCGAGATCAGCGAAAAGGTGTCGCCAGGGGCGAGGTTATTGAGGGTCAGTGGTGCGGGCTGTGGTGCTGCACCTGGCATGTAGCGCCGCAGTTCGGCCTCGATGGCGCGTCCCTTCGTGGGACTCAGCGGCAGACGCCGCGTGTAGCGCGCCACCAGGGGCTGCACCTCGGCGGGGAAAAGGGCGCTGTGGGTCATGAGGAGCGTCCGGAACTGCTGTTGCCACTCCGCACCGTGGGGCGCCACGGTGGGGGGATGGGCCAGGTGCGTCTCAAGGTGTGCCGCCTCGTGGAGGAAGACCCAGAGGAACAGGTAGGGCGGCAGGTCGCCGTTGATGCTGATTTCGTGATAGGGATGGGCTTTGAGATCCCCCATGGCGGGGTGTGGCGGGCGGTAGTCGCCAAGCTTGCTGCTGCGTTGCCGTGTGATGTGGAAATGCACGTGGTGCCGGTCGAGGTAGCCGAACACCCAATCCACGGCCTCCTCGGGAAAGTGGCGCGAGAGAATGTAGCGATATTTTTCGCGGGTGGTCAAAACGTCGGACAGTTGCAGTCGCTACGCTTGTGCTTGTGCATGTTCACGCCGCTGCTGCACGAGGTGGCCAGCAGCGCGGCAAGGAGGAGGAGGGGAAGTAATCGTCTCATGACCCTTACAACGCGGGATGCGAATTATTATTTTGCGGCGTGGAGTAAAATTCGTATTTTTGCACTTTCTCACATCAAGCCTATGAAAGCAGTTATTAACCTGTACAGATGCATGTTGACCTTGGCTCTCCTTATGACCGTGGGAGGGAGGTTGGCCGCGCAGACGGCCGACTCGGTCGATGTGCTGCACTACGACATCACCCTCGACCTCAGCCAGCGTCCCGTGCGTGGCGACGCCACGTTGACGCTGCGTCTCCTGCAGCCCTGCAACACCATAGCGCTGGATTATGTGCTCGGCATCGACTCTGTGGCCGTCGACGGCAGTGTGGTGGCCGGTGCCGATCTTGCTGCGCTGCCTATGGCATCGCATAGCGTCGGCGACACCGTCACGGTGCGTGTGTGGTACTACACCTACGGCTATGTGGAGAGTGGCGGATGGGGCGGTCTGCATGTCGACAACGATATGACCTACAACCTCGGCGTGGGCTTCGACGACGACCCCCACATCATGGGACGCGCCTGGTTCCCCTGCCGCGACAACTTCTACGACAAGGCCACCTACACACTCAACGTCACCACCAAGGCAGGCTGGACGGCCGAATGTGGCGGCAGCTGTCAGAACCGCAGCGTCGACGCCGGCAACAAGGAACATTCGCAGTGGCACATCAGCCAGCCCACACCCACCTACCTGGTGTCCGTGAGCCAGGCCAACTGGAAACGTGTCTACGACACCGTCACCTCCGTCTATGGCGACTACCCCGCCACCTACGGCTACCTCTATCCCTCGCAGAGCCAGGTGCAGGCAGCATTCGCACAACTCGACAGCGTGATGCCGATGTTCGAGCGCTGCTTCGGTCCCTACCGTTGGGGTCGCATAGGCTACATAGCCACAGCCAAAGGCTCTATGGAGCACGTCAACAATATCGCGCTGGCACGCCAGGCGCTGACGAGCAGCGAAGAGTTCGCCAAGACCACCATAGCCCATGAGCTGGGGCACGCCTGGTTCGGCAACCTGGTGACATGCCTGACGGCTGGGGATATGTGGATCAACGAAGGTGGCGCCTCGTTCACCAGTGAGGTGGGTATGGAGGCCTACATGGGGCGCGCATGGAGCGACGACTACTACCAGCGCAACCTCGAGAGTGTGCTACGCACCGCCCATGTCGACGACGGCGGCCACTACCGTCCTCTCCATGGTGTGCCTCACCGCTACACCTACGGCCGCACCTCCTACGACAAAGGGTGGATGGTGTGGCACTCCTTGCGCGGATACCTCGGCGAGGAGCGTTTCTATGCCGCGCTACGGCAGCTGATGGAACGCTGCGCCTTCGGCAACGTCGATGCCTCAGCGCTGCGCGACTCGTTGTCTCTCTACAGCGGCGTCGACCTCACCCCCTTCTTCGCCTTCCATGTCTTTTCCCCGGGTTTCGTGGATTATGACGTCGACGTGACCGCCGCAGAGTTCCCCGCCACCGTCAGCGTGGCCATCAGCCAGCGGAGCGTGGGCACCACGGCCACAGCCTATGCCAACCGTGTGCCCGTCACCTTCTTCAGCGCCACCCTCGACACCTGCAAGCGCTGGTTCTCTTTCGCCGGCACGGACACCGTGGTGAGCGGCATCACGCTCCCCTTCGAGCCTGCCTTCTGGGTGCTGGATTACGACAAGGAGATCTCCGACGCCGTCACCATCGGCGAGGCGCACCTCGGTGCCGAGGGCGGCAACGCCTCCCTGGCGGTGGCCCATGCCGCTGTCAGCGCCGCCACTCCTGCCGACGTCTATGTGGAGCACCACTGGAGCCCCGCCGACGGGATGCCTTATGGTGTGCAACGCTCCGCACAGCGCCGCTGGCGTGTAACGGGGCAATGGCAGGGCGCCGTGGAGGGCCGCTTCCGCTTCGTGCGCACGGGCCATAGTAGCAACTATAATGACCTCGACCGCGGATTCTACAGCCAGGCCGCCAGCGTCGACTCGCTGTGGCTCCTGTTCCGTCCTCAGGGCGGCACCGAATGGCAGCTCGTGGCGCGCCAGATGACGGGCAACGCCAACGAGGGATACCTCGTGACCGATAGCCTCCGGGCTGGCGAATACACCATCGCCGTGGTGGATACGGCACGGATGGGGGTAGAGGTCATGGGTATGACACCGCAGAGCGGCACCCTCAGGCTCTTCCCCAACCCCGTGGGACAGGGGCAACCGATCACCTTGCTGACAGAATGCCCCGCCCCCTACAGCGTGACTGTCAGCGACGAAGGCGGACGCATAGTGTGGCAGCACGACGCATGGCGCGACGGCAGGCCGCTCCCCCTGTCGCTTCAGAAAGGAATTTATTTTGTACGCATTGAAAATAATTTACTATCTTTGCAGTCGAAATTGATACAACTATGAAGATACTCAAAATAGCTGTTCTTGTTGCTTTGGTGGGCATTTCGACGCTTTTGCAAGCCCAGTATTCGCAGCTTGGAAAGAAGAACGAATTCATGCTCAAGATAGAAGCCGGCTATGCCCCTTTTATGGGTAACATGGGTGAGGCTGGCGACTACGGGTTCTATGTCGACAAATACCACAACGCCATTCAGACCAATGTGATGGCCGGTCTCAACATCAGCCAGGACTGGTTCGTGGGTCTCGGCGCGGGATTCAACTATCTGCACAACACCCGCAACAAGGAGGCTGAGAACATGATGGGTGTCAATTTCTTCGCCGATATGGACTTCCGCCCCATCTGGAAAGCTGTCATGGGCCTCGACTACCAGCCCACCTCCATCAAATGGGCTCCCCTCATCGGCGTGCGTGCCGGCGGCAGCCTGCTCATGGGCGACGCCGACAAGAACGGCACCACCTTCACCCCTATGGCTGAAGTCTACGCAGGCCTCAACTGGTACTACTGGTATTTCTTCCACGGCATGCGTAACATGACGCGCAACTGGCACAGCTTCTACCTCACCATCGGTCTGGCATACATGCAGCAGGCAGTGTTCCTGCCCGTGAGGCTGGGATGGAGATGGTAACACACCAAAGGAAAAGTCTCTATGGATAGCACACGTCAGAACAAGGTATGCCGGCTCATCCAGCAGGATATGGGCGACATCTTCCTCAAGGAGATGAAGCCAGTGTTGGGCAACTCGCTCATTACGGTGACGAAGGTGCGTATCAGCCCCGACCTGTCGGTGGCACGCATCTATGTGTCGCTGATGATGATTGGCGGCGGCACCAAGGAGGGCCTGCTGGCACTCATCAGGGAGAACACTGGCGACCTGCGCCGTAGGCTCGGTCTCCGCGAGGGCAAGCAGCTGCGCATCATACCTCATCTGGAGTTCTATATCGACGACTCTCTCGACTATATCGAAAACATTGAGCGCCTTCTGAAGGAATGAAGATAGAGGCTCTCATCGCCGTGCGGTATCTCTTCGCCCGTAAGCATCGCTCGGTGGTCAACATCATCTCTTGGATTTCGTTGGGTGGCCTGCTGGTGAGCAGTGCGGCACTCATCATCGTGCTCTCGGTCTATAACGGTATCGGCAATATCACCAAGGATCTTTTCGGCACCTTCGACCCCGCGCTGGTCATTGAACCCGCCGAGGGCAAGACTTTCCATACCTCCGACCTCGACATCGCGGCACTGACCACCACCGACGGCATAGCGGATCTCTCACAGATCGTGGGCGAGACAGCATGGATCACCTATCGCGACAGGCAGGCCATCGTGCGCCTGCGCGGCGTCGACGACCACTACCGGCAATTGTCCCGGCTGGACACGCTCATCAACGAGGGCTCCTACACCCTGCGCTCCGGTCAGAGCGGCGCTACGGGCCTCATCTGTGGCGGCGAGGTGTTCTACGAGATGGGGATGCACCTCCCCGCGTCACAGCCGGTGGCGGTGCACATCCCGCGACGTGGCACCACGGCGTTAGGCTTCAGCCTCGACGAGGCCTTCAACATAGGTTACGCCTACCCGACGGCCTATTTCTTCATTCAGCAGGACATCGACAGGCAGTATGTGGTCACCGACATCGACTTCGTGCGCAGCCTCATGAACTATGCCCCCGACGAGTGCACAGCGCTGGCGTTGCTGCTCGACGAGGGTGCCTCGCCCGAGCAACTGAAGAAAGAGGTCGCGGCGCTGCTGCCTTCTTCGCTCGTCGTCAAGGATCGCTACGACCAGCAGCCCCTCTACTACAAGATTTTCCGCACCGAGCGGCTGGGTATATACCTCATCCTGTCGCTCATCGTGCTCATCTCCACGCTGAGTCTCGTGGCGTCGCTGACGCTGCTCATCCTCAGCAAGCATGACGATGTCTTTGTGATGAAAAGCATGGGCATGACTGCGGCGCGCCTGCGGCGCGCCTTCCGCACCGAAGGTCTGCTCATCTGTGCCGTAGCTACGGTGGCAGGTCTGGCGCTAGGATTTGTGGTGTGCTTCCTCCAGCAGCAGTTCGGCATCGTCAAGATGGGCGACGGCAACTTCGTCGTCGACAGCTTCCCGGTGGCGATGCGTGCTGCCGATTTCTTCTACACGTTCCTGCTGGTGATGACGATCAGCAGCCTCGCCGTGTGGCTGACGGTGCGACGGGCAAGGATGTGAGCACGTCACGGTAGCCAATCTCTTTCAGGTATTCGTAGGCACCCTCGGTGCGCAGCAGGTCCTCCGGTGCGTGGGCGTCGGTGCTCACGATCACGGGGATGTGCAGCTGCTTCATCTCGTCGATGAGCCACTTGCCGGGGTAGTAGTCGGCGTGGCGCCCCTTGTAGATGCCGCGGGTGTTGATCTCTACAATGGTATCCAGCTCTTTGGCCAGATGGATGGTCTCGAGGGCGAGGTCGCGGTACCACCTCTCGTCTTCGTGGAAGTAGCGGTCGCGGTTGTGCATCACTATCTTGTCGGGGTGGCCGAGGATGGTGGGACGGTTCTTCTCCAGCATGGCGTTCTCGTTGTGGAAATAGGCTATCACCCAGCGCCGTATGTCGCCGCCATAGTGCTTCATCAGCCCTTCGTCGTAGGTCTGATAGCGGCTGCCGTCAATCATCCAGAGGTCATCGCCTTCCTTGGGGTTAATTCCCTGTGGAGGGATGAGGTGCACGCTGCCGATGACGTACTCGAGGCCTCCCTGCTCTATCAGCGGGGTGAAGTCCTCGAGCATACCCGGCACATAGTCCATCTCAAGGCCGTGGTAGATGCTGATCCGGTCCTTGTATTCCTCCTTCAGCCTCCGCACCTCGTTGCAGTAGCCCTCGTAGTCGGTGATGGAATAGGTGTTCTCGAACGGCAGCGGGCAATGGCCGCTGAAGCCGAGAGCAGTGAATCCATGCGCCACCGCGAACTCCACCATCTCGCGCGGCGTGGCCTTGCCGTCGCAGTAGGTGCTATGGGTGTGATAGTTGGTCATGAAAGACTCGTGCTAAAAGGTGTAGACCATACTTAGTGACAGCCGCAGGTTACCCACAGCTTCGTCGTATCCCGCGCGGGTGTATTCCGCCTCGCCGGTGAAGGAGAGCCCCTTGAGGGTGGTGTAGGTCAGACGCGGCTGGATGCGCCAGAGGTATTCTATATTATGGCCGCGACCGAAGCAGTGGACGAAGCTGGTGTTGCCATAGTCGAGGTTCTTGGCGAAGCCCAGGAAGAGCCCCGGACGCCAGTGGCCGCTGTTGCGCTCCACGTCAACCCACACGGTGTTGAAGTGCCAGTCCTCGAAGGTGCTGTCGGCAAGCATCAGGTAGCCTCCCAGCGAGCAGCCCTCGTAGAGGCTGTTGTTCAGCAGCGTCTGCGCTTTGACGGTGACCTCGCCAAGGGTGGCCTTCCCGTAGAGGCTCCATGACAAGGAGCTGTAGAGGTAGCTGGAGGGACGCACGGCGGTGTAGACCGTCTGTACCATGGGCTGGATAGTTTTCACGTTGGCGGCGGCACCGAACAGCAGGTTGCCCTTGTTGTAGCGCAGCTGCAAGGTAAGCTCGGGCACCAGGCTGTGGCGCGCAAACTGGGTGCTGGAGGTGGTCTCTCCGTTGAGCAATCCCTGGCTCATGTTGTCCAGCTGCCACTGTGCCACCGCGACGGCCTCGATGCCGTTGTGGTGGTACTCATAACGCACCTGCGGCTGACGGGCGTAGCAGTGGAACGGCGACCCCATGTTCAGCGGGTTGGTCATGGGCATGATCTCATGGATGACCATAGCATACCAGTACTGTCCGGCGAGCAGGCGGTGGTGATCCCAGTTCATCTCGATATAGGCGTGCCGCAGGCGCAGGTCGTTGATGGTGGCGTTGGTCGAGCCCGTGAAGTCGCCCTCGATGTAGGCCTTGGTTCTGGCGCCCCAGAGGTCGGGACCGTTGATGGTGAGACCCAACCGGGCGGTGATGGCCAGCATGTCGGCCTGCCAGCCCTCGTTGAGGTCGCTGCCCAGGCTGTCGCGCAGCACAGGCTTGGGGTAGAAGAGCATCATGTCCTCGCGCCCGCCCACCACCGAGCGGCTGTCGGCATAGTAGTGCGGATTGACGAAACCGTGCCACTCGAGCGCGAAGGGGCTTTGGGCTCTCAAGGAACCCATTAAACCCATTAAGCCCACTAAACCTATTAAGAGCTTCTTC
>CACZRR010000099.1 GCA_902783595.1 uncultured Bacteroidota bacterium | reverse complement strand
TTCACCTTCACTTTCTTTCGCTCCCGTTATCTTCCTCATGACTGACGGTTATCCGTCTGACGACTATAAGGAAGGTCTCAGAGAGCTGCAGACCAACAGCTGGTATAAATTCGGACTTAAAGCCGCTCTCGGTATAGGTCAGGAAGCTAACGATAATATCCTCGCTGAGTTCACAGGCTCAAAGGATACCGTTGTTCACGCATATTCAGGCGGACAGCTGGCTCAGATGATCAAGATCATCGCCGTTACATCGTCACAGATAGGCAGTAAGAGTATGACTCTCTCTGACGATACAGGTCATGAGATCGGCGAAGAGGACGTTTTCGCTGCAAAGCAGAAGCTCCTCGGTCAGCAGATCCAGGAGCTGGTAAGCACCCAGACAGACGGAGACGACGTGCCCTTCGATACAGGCTGGTAATATTTCAAAACTTCTGAGGAGGACTGAAAAATTATGTTCAACGGCTTCAGCCATTCGGTCATGGGCGCAAGTCATGAAAAGACCAATCTCGTTTGCCAGGACAGCTCTGCTTTCAAGGTGGGCGATCACTACGCTATAGCTGTAGTTGCTGACGGACACGGAAGCAAAAAGCATTTCAGAAGCCATATGGGCTCTAAATTCGCCGTCGAAGCTGCTATAGAGGCTATCGACAGATTCTATGAGGACCGCGAGGCTTTTGAGAAAAATCTTCCCGTCAATCATAAGCTCATCATTAAAAATATCGAAAAGCAGATAATCTCTAACTGGAATATGAAGATCGATAAGCATCTTGCTGAAAATCCCGTTACCGATGAGGAGAAAAGCAAATTTACTCCCGAGGAATTCGAGGCTATTCTGCCTGAGTCTTACTACGGCTCTACACTCGTTGCCGCCGTTGCAGGAGATGATTATACATTCGGCGTACAGATCGGCGACGGAAGCCTCGTAGCTATCTTTGAGGACGGCAAGGCTGTTATGCCAATGGAATATAACGAATCCGCTCCTGCCAATGTTACCGCTTCTGTGTGCAACTCAAATGCTGCAAGTATGTTCAGCAGCTTCTATGCACCAAAGAAAAAGCTTATAGCTCTTTACGGCTCTACCGACGGACTCTATACGTCCTTCGGCAGCGAGTACGATTTTCTCGATTACCATACTATAATCACAAGCCAGCTGGCTAATCTCGATACCTTCAAGGAGGTCATCAAGAATAATCTGGCTAAACGTTCACGTTTCGGTACAGAGGACGATATATCCCTCTCTTGTATCTATAACGAGGAACTGCTCAACGCAAAGCTCGACGTTCTGAAAAAGAAGGTCGAAGAGAATAAACAGGCAGCTGCTGATCGTAAGGCAGCTCTGCTGAATAAAAAAGTATGACATAAGCCTTGATCTTCATAAACGCATAGGCAGCGTTTAATAAATAAAAGAAAAGTGGTGTTTTTTATGGAAATAAGTTCTTTCTACAACACAGCTAAGAATTTTGCGGAAACTCTAAAGGAAAAAAGACCTGAGCTGGTGAATTATGACGCTAATCTCTGCCTCATAATCGCTGATTCGGACGATATCTATTCGGGAGTGTCCACTGTATCCATAAACGAGGGCACAGTTGAAGAGGTTCCCGCTGAAAAGATCGCAGTTATGTCCATTATTACTGCAAAGCACGTTATTGCAAAGCAGATGATCGTCATCTCTCTTGACGACTACAGTTATTTCAAACCTGATGAAGAGGCTCTTTCTCTTCTCGTAAATTCAAGCGTTGATAACAGCAGCTGTAAGGTAGTTCTTTCTCCCGATGAGGAAGTTATCGCTACTACTATAGTTCCTGCCGACGCAGCTCCTGATTTCCTCAGCGGCTACGACGAGTCGGAATTAGGCGCTCCTGCTGATTTTGCAAGCGGTATCGACGTCGATGACGCTAACCCGTTCAATAAAGAAACCAATAATCAGGACGCAGCTAATTCCCTCTATGAGAATACTGAGGCAGCTCAGCAGCAGGGCGCAAGCGGTTTCCCCAATGTTTACGGACAGCAGGGTTATCCTCAGCAGCAGGGCTACCCGCAGCAGGGCGGTTTCCCTCAGCAGGGTTACCCACAGCAGGGCGGATTCCCTCAGCAGGGTTATCCACAGCAGGGCGGATTCCCTCAGCAGGGCTACCCACAGCAGGGAGGATTCCCTCAGCAGGGTTACCCACAGCAGGGCGGCTATCCTGCACACGGCGGTTATCCTCAGCAGGGCGGCTATCCTCAGCCAAATGCCTATAATAACGGTATGCCCAACAGTATGTATCAGCAGAATATGAACGCTGCTCCTTACAGACAGGGTTATGCAGGTCCTTCCGTTCACGGCGGAAATATGAGAAGCGTTTATCAGCAGCCCCAGAGTCAGAGCGTAAGCGTTACTCTCACCTCAAAGTCAAACGGCGAGAGCGCTTATAAAAAGAGACTCAGCAATTTCCTTGACGATGATGATACGGAATCAACAGGTGCAGCAGGCGGCGACGGTATGTCCAAGGAAGATATGCTCAAGCAGGCTAAGGACAGAAAGAAAGTCGCAAAGGCTAACTTAAACTTTAAGAAAAAAATGTGAGTTTGACCAATATTGACATATTATTTTTATAAAGGTTTAGGTATTGCTTTTTTTGTTCACATATGTTATAATTATTTTATCTCAAAAAGATAAACTTTTTCCGAAAAATCAAATCTTACGACATTTTCTGCGTGTACTCGCAGTGTCGATATATTAATCCGCGTTAAGGAAAGGGATTGCTATGAATTATTTGCTTAATATTGATGAAGCGATAGACCGAAAGTTCCTTGTGACCAAGGCAATGAGAGGTCAGGCTGACATCGGCACTATTATCCACGTAATGGACGCCGAGCAGCAGGGACAGGCTGTAATAGTCTACTACCGCGTCACAAGATATAACGAAAAATTCCACGATTATCAGGATTATACGGCAAAGTTTGAGAATCTTGCCGCATTCTGCAAATGGGCTCAGCCCGATAACTTTATCGCTCGTAATTA
>CACZRR010000098.1 GCA_902783595.1 uncultured Bacteroidota bacterium | reverse complement strand
TCATTGTCTGACGTGCTGTCCTCAACGAGCCTATATAGTGTATCAATCTGATCAATGATGGCCAACCGCTGGGCATCCTCAATCTCAAAATCTGCAGCCCATTCACGTAAGAAATCTGGCCACCTAGTATTGGCGTTATCATCTTGTGTGGGTTTCTGTGATGAGCCGCAGGATGCCAGAGTTATAATGCACAGCGTGTTAAGTAAAAGTCTTTTCATTTGTTAAAATATGTTACTACATCATATATCAGTCAAGAGAAGTTGCCAATTACATGGTTATTTTACAGCTCTTTCTTTTAGTTTATTTTCAATGTATTCTTTTCTTTCAGACAAATGTTTGTCAAATGATTCAATATCCTTTATTTCATTAAGTGTTTCGTTTATTTTTACGCACAATTCGCTTAGCGTATTTTGTAGTTTAATATATCTTTTATCTTTTTCACATTCTTTTTTTAGCATGGTTTGTTTGGCTATATCTTGTGTTGACAATTGTTGGTAATGTTCATATGTCTCCTCCAATCGTTGATTTATTTCGACTTTTACCGCTTGCATTTCATTCCGTGCATTTCCGCTTAGAGAATGAAAGTTATCCAATTTATCATTTAAGACTTTAAGTCTTTCGTGTAAATTATTCCGACATAATGTTATTGCTGGTAACAATTCCTTATTATATTGTACAATGGTTTCAATGTGGTTGAGAATTGGAGAGTATATATTTTGTATTGCCGTAAGGTCTTCTAATAGAGCCAGGGCGGCAGTAAGTTTGTCGACCTGAATCGTGAGCAAAGTTTCATGTTCATACATTTTATGACGTTTGATGGTTAAATCGTCTACAAACCTATATTTAATAATTTTGGGAATTTCTCTATGCTCCCTTTGGGCTTTTTTCTCTTCCTCTTCTGCTTTTTCCTTCGCTTCTCTTTGTTCCTCATAATATTTAGCAATATTATCATTGATGGATTTAAAGCCATCCATCATTTTCTCTATCTTTTCTATAATCCATTCCTTTTCAAACTTTTCGCTATCGGTAGTAATAAGATTTGAAACTCCCTCAACAAACGATAGAGCGTTTTCCCAATTAGATCGTGCCGGTACATAGTCCATTGTATAACGGACATTATCCATCATATTAGACCAGTAGTAATTGATAATATTTGTGTATGGGAGGATGTTAATTCCTTTGTAGTTTAAGTTCACATGGAAATATGCAGATTGACCATAGCAAAAGTTTGTGCGCACAGAAATCAGAACATTGTCTGCGATTGGATATTCAGGTCTATACCATCCAATATTTTCATTTGAGTACATCAGCGAGGTTGGTTTTGCGGAAGAAAGTGTTTGCTCATAACACATACCATAAACATATCTTCGAATCTCATCGATATAATTATTTTTTATCAATTTTTTCCGTTCTAGTTGCCTTTCCTTAATAGCCTTTTGCATCTCATAATCAAGTTTTGCGATGTATTCTAAGTATTTAGGCCGGTCCATCCGTTCCGTTGGATGCTCTTTTTTTTCTTTGTACTCAATCTCAATACATTCCCGTATATATTCCATTTCTTTGAAATAATCCTTCTCCCATTTTATAATATCCGAGTCATCATAATCAGTTTTACTGAAGGCATTGGTAAAAATATGAAGAAAATATGGTAAAATATTGGCATATCGAATATATGATTCGTAGTATTCATGAGGCCAACAATAACTAAACATCTTATTCTTATTATAATTCAAGCCATCCACATAGCGAATTACATCAAAAATGTCATAATCGCCCTCTCTAAATTCATCAAGTTTTTTCAAAACATCTTTAGGGTGCGTTATCTCAACTTTTTCGGTGTATAACAATCCTTTGTCATCCTTTTTTAGAGCAAGGATATAATCAACATTTAATTCACTCATGGTTCAACAATTCTCTTTTCCCTCTTTCCGACCCTCCAACGAAACGTTATTCTATAACAATAAGAAAAGGCATGAGGTTATGTGCTCATGTCCATCTACATTTAGGTATCGCCAAACACCTTTGAGGAAATGGGGAATTCGAACATATCTCACGCCTGACGCTATGCTATTGGAATATAGCATACACAACCAAGCGAAAGCACTAATGCTCATCCTTCCTCATAAAATTTGGCGAACTTTAAATGTAAGGACAATATCGCAATGCTTTTCTTGCTTACAGCTTTCGCTCTCGAAAGCAAGTGCAAAAATACGAATATTATTTTAACCGGCAAAATAATTAACGGAAATTCACGGTCATTTACGGTAATTCGCGTTGAAAGGAAACGACCACGAATCGGGCGAATCCAACGAATTATTCGTGCTATTCGTGCCATTCGTGTTCAGAAAAAAGATGGTGTGGATATCCCTCTCTCGCCAGCCCCGCAATAGGCCTTCAAGAGGTCTTCAAAAGGTCCTCGGCATTCCCCCGGATGGGAGCCATTGGAACACCGGTGCCGGTCCACTGTAGCGCCAGTGGCGCTACGTCGTCGCTCCGTACCCGCTCCGACTGTTCACCGGTTGTTTAACGGTTT
>CACZRR010000097.1 GCA_902783595.1 uncultured Bacteroidota bacterium | reverse complement strand
TACTTTATAATATTATACCATACATTGAAGTACAATGCAATAGTAATTTCAAATAATTTATTCTTTTACCGATATCACTCTTCAGGTCCGAAGATACTGTCATAGACAAAGTTGTAGATATCAATATAAGTATTGGCTGTATAGTGGAGGCCGTCTGTTGTGCCGTAGCCGTTCCACACAAGATATGTATATGAATCAAGGAAGGTTATCCTGCTGTCCAGACCGTCGCGGAGAGCATTGTTGAAAGCTTCTATCCTGCCGTTGAGGTAGGAGTATCCGCCGTCGCATGGATTAACAGACATTACGATGACCTTGTTGTTATCGAGGAACTCATCGGGCAGACCATTGTAAAGTCTGAGATAAGCGCCGCTGTCAAGGTCGTTTACTCCGAGGTTGATAATTACCGTCTTATCGCGTATCTGGCATATCTGGTCATAGTTGTTCCTAAAGAGACCGATACCAGCACCGACCTTTGCGATGTTGTCAATAGCGACACTGCGTGAAAGTCCCACTGTACGTGAATCTCCCACCCAGAACCACTCTTCGTACTCGCTGTCGATACGCGGAAGAGTATACTCGAAGCTGTCCGCTTCTACTGCCTGCTGAATCTCGGTAGGCTGAGACTGTGCCGCCGCCTGCTCTTCAGCTTTCTGTTCTTCCTCTGTGTTTCTCTGCTTGATGCCGTTTTTTTCAAGGAAGTCGGTAAAAATAGCACCTTCATCGCTCACTGATACCCAAGCATAATAAGAAAGTATCATTGAAGCGTCAATGGCGTCCAGCTTGCCGTCGCCGTTGAAGTCGCCTGCCGATTCCTCGTACGAATAAAGGGGACTTTCCTGTCCCGAAGAAACTGCCGCATATGCATCAAGAACGCTTGAAGCGTCCCTTGAGTCCACCGTACCGTCGCCGTTCACGTCGCCGATCATAAAGAGACCTGCTTCTCCGTGAGCGGGCAGAGCCGCTGCATTGACAGCGAGCACCGCAGCCGCGATAAGGCTCATAAGCGTCTTCTTTTTCATAGATTTACTCCTTTTCACTGGTCAAGCTCAATCAGAAGCTCGAAATCCGCATCGATCCTCTGTTTAAGCTCTTCGATCTCGGCACACTTACGATTCATAAGCTCGTAATCTGTGTAGACCTCCTCCTTGCCGATCTCCTCGGTAAGCGAGTCTATCTGCGCCTGCAGATCGTCGATTTCCTTTTCAAGGCGTCTCATTTCGTTTTTTCTCGCAGCGTCAGCGCTTCTCTGCTGCTTGCTGCGATAGTTTTTAGCAGATCTTTCCTTGGCTGCCTCCGCAGCCTTCTGCTGTTTTTCGGCTTCGAGAGCCCGCCTCTCCGCCGCCTGCTCCTCACGGAGCACATCGAGATACTTATTGAAGCCATAATTATGAAGCCGATAGCCTCCGTCGGTAAGCTCGATAAGTCTGTCAGCGATCTTGCTTAAAAGGTAGCGGTCATGGCTGACAAATATGACCGTACCCGTATATTCAGCCAACGCCTCCTCGATAGCCTCTTTTGAACTGAGGTCGAGATGGTTGGTAGGCTCGTCGAGAATAAGAACATTGCCGTGCTCCTGCATCATGATAGCGAAGCAGAGCTTGGCGCGTTCGCCGCCGCTGATGACGCCTGTCTCCTTGAACACGTTCTCGCCGATAAGGCGTACCTGTGCAAGCAGGCTGCGCACCTCCAGGTCTGACATGAGAGGATAGCGGCTGTGGAGCTCCTCCATAACTGTGAGCTCTTTATTAAGGTTTGTACTTTCCTGCTCGAAGTAGGAAATTTTAATATTGCTGTTCCAGCGTACAATTCCTTTATGCGGGAGCTGCTCCTGTATTATGCGGAGCAGCGTTGATTTTCCGATACCGTTGTCTCCGATGATACCCACCTTTTCGCCCCTGCGGACTTCAAAATCCAGAGTATCAACGAGAGTTTTGCGTGCAGCGCCCTCTCCTACGGAGATATCCACGCCCTTGACCTTGAGCACGTCTATAGGCGGCTCAACGGCGTATGTGAAGCGTATCTTCGCGTGTTTTGTGTCGTGGACGGGACGTTCCACACGTTCTATCTTTTCAAGCTGTTTTCTGCGGCTCTGAGCCATTTTCGTAGTTGACGCACGAACGAGGTTCTTTGCCACATATTCCTCCATATGAGCTATCTGCTTCTGCTGTATCTCATATTCCTTTTCGCGCCGCGCGTCGTTTTCCTCGCGCTGACGGACAAAGGCGGTATAATTTCCTCTGTAGCGTGTGAGGACTCCCCTCTCTATCTCGCAGATAGAGGTGCAGAGCCTGTCGAGGAAGTAGCGGTCATGGGAAACTATCAGCACCGCGCCCTTGTAGGAGCGGAGATAGTCCTCAAGCCACATTATCGTCTTGAAATCAAGGTGGTTTGTAGGCTCGTCAAGAATGAGCAGATTGGGCTCTTCAAGAAGGAGCCTTGCAATGCAGAGACGAGTTTTTTCGCCGCCGCTGAAGCCCGACACGGTACGCTCCAGCTCCTCGCCCGAGAAGCCCATACCGTTCAGCACCATGCGTATCTTCACATCGGTGTTGTAGCCGTCGTTGGCCTCAACCCATGAGGAGAGCTGCTGGTACTCGTCCGCAGCGGAATTATCGCCCATTTCTATTTCAAGCTCTATCTCGCGGAGTCTGTCGATAGCACGGTGTATGGGAGCAAATACGCTTCTCATCTCGTCGATGACGGTATTCTCGGTATTGAGACCGCCCATCTGTTCGAGGTAGCCCACCGTGGTCTTTGCCGCCATTGAGATGACGCCGTCCTTTTCGGTGAAGCGGTCAGGCTCAACGGAGCCTGTGAGAATTTTCAGAAGCGTGGACTTGCCGCAGCCGTTGTTTCCCACAAGGCCTATCCTGTCGCTCTCGTCAATGGAGAGTGAAACATTTTTCAGCACCTGATTCCCGTTATAGAACTTGTTTACATTCGTTAAGCTTGCAAGCATTGTGAATTTCCTTTTTTCAGCTGATATGCACAAGCAAGTTTTCACATTATTGTGCATACTGCAAATATAAATGCAGCCAAAGCATTGTCAGTCAACAAAATACCCAGCATACATATACCAACATAATACCATTTTTACACTGAAATGTCAATGGTCACGGTAAATAAAACGCCGCCGCGATTTCAAGCGCTTTTATGCATATTTCATTAAAATCGCCTATTTTTCGGACGTTCACGGATAAAATAGAAAAATCTCCCGAGGGGTGGGAGATTTTTCTGAGGATTAAAAGATATAAGGATTGAGGGTATTAAGCTTGTCCTGTGTTCAGCTTCTAAAGCTGATGTTCCGTGCGAAGTGCCTAATCTCCGAAACGGAAATAATAACCCCTGAAAGGCATAATCGGTAATTCGTTTACACCTTCTTCATATATTATACATTATCTGAGCATAAATACAATGAAAAATACTATCCTTTTCAGAAGATTATTTGTAATTCTCATGACAAATATATAAAATCATCTTGCATTT
>CACZRR010000096.1 GCA_902783595.1 uncultured Bacteroidota bacterium | reverse complement strand
GCAGGCGCCAACAACGTCCTCATCATCGAGGAGCCTATGGCTGCCGCTATCGGCGCAGGTCTCCCCACCAACGAGCCCGCAGGCAGCATGATAGTTGATATCGGCGGCGGCACCAGTGAGGTTGCCGTTATATCTATGGGCGGTATCGTTGCTTCACGTTCAGTCAGATGTGCAGGCGATGAGTTCGACGCGGCTATCATCAACTATATCAAGAAGAAGTACAACCTCCTCATCGGCGAGCGTACTGCCGAGAATATCAAGCTTGATATCGGCTCTGCTTTCCCAAGCGAAAAGGAGGAATCTCAGGAGATAAAGGGAAGAAATCTTCTCAACGGCCTCCCCGAGAATATAACCGTTACCTCTGCGGAGATACGCGACGCTCTCGTTGAGCCACTTTCAAGAGTCATCGACGCTATCAAGTCCACTCTTGAGGAAACTCCTCCCGAGCTTTCCGCAGACATCATCGACCACGGCATCACCCTTGCAGGCGGCGGCGCTCTGCTCCGCGGTCTTGACAAGCTCATAAACCGCGAGACAGGTATGCCTGTGTATATCGCGGAGTACCCGCTGGACTGCGTTGCCGAGGGTACAGGCAAGATACTGGAAAATATCAGCGATTATCAGGACGCTCTCACTGAAAACGTCAAGTACTATTAAGGAGAGGCTCCATGCGTGATTTTTTGAAAAGCACCAGATTCAAGGTCATGGTCGGTTTTCTCGCCTTTCTTGTGGGCATGATGGTTTATGCCGTCACAAGAGGCGGCTATTCCGTTTCGGGAGCTTCCTTCATCAACACAGTGACCAAACCGTTCCGCGCAGCTTCAAACAGCATAAGCCGTAAAATGGAGCACACCGTGGATAAGCTCACCAACGCGGATAAGTATATCGAGGAAAACGAAAGGCTCAAAAAGCAGATAGGCGAGCTCAATGCTCAGCTCACCGAATACGACGCTATAAAGGCAGAAGTCGAGGAGCTCCGCAAGTTCGTTTCCATAAAAGAGGAGCATGAGGACTATATGCTTTCTCAGCCCTGCAAGGTGCTGGGCTATGTGACCAACGATCCCTTCAAGTCCTTTACTATCGACAAGGGCTCGGCAGACGGTATCCTCGTAAACTGCCCCGTTGTAACCTCAGAGGGACTTGTGGGTATCACCGTTGAAGTGTCAAAGCACGTTTCCACTGTAAGAACCATACTCTCCCCTGACCTTTCCGTAGCCGCTGTGGCTTCATCTTCCAATGCCGACCAGGGCATTATCGAGGGCAATGTGCTCTCCTCCGAAAACGGTCAGACCAAGCTCATTCACGTTCCCAAGAAGAACAAGCTCAAGCGCGGCGACCTTATGATAACCGCAGGAAACAGCGGTCTCTTCCCAAAGGATTACCCCATAGGCACTATCTTAGAGATAGGCTTCGACTCCAACGGGCTTTCCGTTTGTGCCGATATACAGCCATGTGTGGACGTAAACCGTCTTACCTCTGTTATCGTTATAACCGATTTCAGCGGCAAGAAGGAGGACGAAGAGAATGAGGATTAGAACTACCCGTGAGCAGCATATCCTGCGCTTCAAGACCACTCTGCGCTGGGTACTGTACTACCTGCTCATTTTCGTAAGCTTCATCATCATGACCTCGGGCACTCTTTACAAGCCCATGATACTTGTTCCCCTCAGTATCGGCATTGCCGTCAACAACAATATGTACGGCTCAGCCGTTACGGGAGCTGTATGCGGCTTTCTTACCGATATCTGCTGCGGCAAGCTTTTCGGCTACAACGCTGTGGTGCTCACTTTCTTCTGTATATTGGCAAATCTGCTCTTTGAGCTCTATCTCAAGGACCGTTTCATAAACTACATGATTATTGCCACCGTGGTATCATACATACAGTGCTGGCTGGACTATAAATTCTACTACCAGATATGGGAGTACGAAAATGTGGGACGTATATTCGTCAGAGTCTCGCTGAGAGTCTGGGTATACACTGTAATATCGGCGGTCTTTGTGTATCTTGTGCTGAAGCTTGTGAACCGCTTCCTCATGCCGAGGGAACACCTCACTATCGAAGAAGCGATAAATACCAATATTCAGTCAGAAAACAGAAAAT
>CACZRR010000095.1 GCA_902783595.1 uncultured Bacteroidota bacterium | reverse complement strand
CTTTTCATCTTGATATTTTTTTTCACGTTGACTTTAGAAATTGTAAGACAGAGACACTCTTATAGTGCGCGGCGAAGAATAGTTCCATGTGCCGTTACGGAGCGATATAGCATAAAGCTCACGATAGGCTACAGGGTTAAGTTCGTTGTTGATGGACACCTGGGTCTCGGGGTCGGTCAGATAACCATTATCCTCCGGGTTACCAGTCACGTAGAACACATTAACAACATTGCGGATGTCGAAGAGGTTGTTGACTGTGACAGCAAGATTAAGGAACGTGTCACGTTTGCCAACCTTAATGGGCCACGTCTTGTCGGCAACAATGTTGAAATAGAAGCCCCAAGGCAGACGAGCGCCACGATATCCACCAACGATTGTGGAACGAGTGTTGGAGAACTGACGGGTATATGGACGGCCGGACTGGGCCACAGCCATGAAGTTGATACCGAAGTTCTCAAGAAGCTTAACTTCCTTCTTGCGTTTCTCGCCAGTCTCCTTGTCGGTGACAACGCGGGTGATGGTAGGACCATTGTACTTGGCACCAGCAGCATAACGGAAGTCGACATTTGCCTTGAACTCATGACGACGGTCATCGCTGATGGGGTTGAGCATCTTCAGTGTGGTGTAACCTTCCTTGATGAGCTCGGTCATAGTAGTCGTTGACAGACCTGTACCCTCAGCATACTGAAGGGTATAGTTGGCATTGATACGAATGTTCTTCGTCTGGCGGAGGTCATAAGCAAGAGTTATACCCTTGATGGTACGGAAGTCCTTATTATCATAGCTGTAATAGTTGGTGTTGGGGTCAGCACCGGCATACTGGACAAGCTGGATTAGGTTGCGAGTCTCTTTGTAATACGCAGAAGCGCTGACTGCGGACGACTGGTTAAGAGCCTGCTGGAAACCGAGCTCATAGTTGGTGATGCGCTCAGGTTTCAGGTTGGGGTTAGAGATGGAAGAAATCTGGCTCATATAAAGGTAGCTGAGATAATTGGCCGACCAACCCGAAGAAGGACGGCGGGCAATAATATCATAACTGGCCTTAAACTGAGATTTGTCACCGATGGGGAAGGAGAAAGCGATACGCGGCATAGCAACGATCTGCGGTTTGTAACGCTCGAAGACGCCATCCACATGCACCTTGCCTTCTGTCACCGAACGCTGACCGGCGGCAGTACGATAAGGAGTGGGCTTACCGGTATTACCGCTCACGCTGTTCGGGGAGGCGACCTGTGTACCAGTGGCATCGTACCAGTTGCCAGCCTTGTCACGATAACCTTTGATGGTGGGCAGCGATCGATTGGTCTCATCCTGTACGAAGTCGACATAGGGCACCCAGTCATCACCGGCACCAGAATAAATCTCATTGGTAGAGACGGCGTTGCCGCTGGCAATTCTCTCACGCAGCTGACCGACGGTGTAAGACTCATACAACAGGTAGGGGTCTTTCATCACATACTGGTTACCGTCAAAGTAGTCAACACGCACACCGACATTGAAGATAAGGTCTTGGAAGTAGAACTTATCCTGGATATAACCGGCCATGTAGATGGGAGAGAAGGACGGCAGATTCATATACTTGCTGGAGCCGGGGTTGAAGTAATCCTCAAGCGACCAGTTGGCACCATTATACTTCTTACCAGTGTGGTCGTAGCCGATATAAGAGACGTAAGGATTGCCGCTGTTGATGAGCTCGTTGGCCGAGAACATATCGATACCGCCAGCGTTGACAAAATCCTCAGGCATGTAACGGTCGACATCGATCCATTCACGCGAGGGGTCGCTTCCAAGGAGGCCCTTGCTGGCAAGGTACTCACGGAAGGCGGCATCGAACGGAGTCTGCTGCGAGGCATCCAGACGGCGGTTGTAGTCAACATAGAGCTGAGAACCATTCTGTCTGTATATAGGATGGTCGAGGTCCAGCTGCAGGATGTGACGGTTAGCATTCTGACGCATGAGTGTCCAGAGGCCATAAGCGCTCAAACTATAGGAAGACTCCCACAACTGGTCGTACTGGAAGCCAATTTCTATTTCATGACCAAGCACATCGGCCGAAGCCTTGGCTTGCAGGTAGAGAGCATCGGTCTGCGACAGGGCATAGCTGCCACCCTGGACGCCGACATTGGAGAGCAGGCCATAGATGTTTCCGGGGGAGTCACCGTTATACAGACCATAGAACTGCTGGATGTATTCCTTCATGGTGAGGGCGCGGCGGATGTCGCTGAACTCTTCGCTATGGAACAGCTGCTCGTTGTAGTTGGAGAGAATGGGGTTGTACTCGGAACCACCCGCATAGGTCACAACGTCGTTCCAGTTGTTCTGAACCATGGCAGTACGGGTAACACCATTATAATCTATAGTCTTCTCCTCATAGGTACGCTCTTTCTCAGTAATAAACTTGCCTATATAACCGTACTTGAAAATATCGTCAATCGTCTTGCCATAGTTCTCGTTATATGACTTGGCAGTGCTGCGCTGCACCATGCCGGTGATGTTGTACATCACGTTCTTGATGGGCGACGAAGCCTTTGCCTCATCCTCATTGGAGACCTCGGGGTCGCGGAAACGCTGGGTGAAATCCACCGTCAAGCCCATGCTCATACCTTCGCTCACCGACGAACCGGACAGCGGCATGTTGAGCGGCGAGAGAGAAGCGCTGGGCGAATGGCTGGCGCTGAACTCACCAGTGAGGGTCAGAGTGGCATAATCCGAGAAACGGAAGTCCAAAGCACCTTCCATGGCGACACCGTAATACTGCAGATTGGGTACGCGCGATGCATCGCCGTCGAAGTCTTTCTTCTTGAGACGGGTAATCTCGTGGAAGTCAGAGCCGCGGAGAGAGGTCTCACCGGTATAACGCACAGCACCCGTAACAGGGTCGTACGTCAACGGCTTGTTCTCTATCATGCGCACCTTCTCGTCATTGACAATCTGGTAACGGTAGCCTTTCACGCGATAGAACGGCGACTTCTCATACTGAGCCTGGCCGGTGAAGCGGAAGCCCACCAGGGTGCGCTCCAACGACGAGCCATCGCTGTTCTTTATGTTCCTCTTGATAACCGGACCAGTGAGGTAGACCATGAAGGTGTTGAGCAGACGGTAATCCAGATAGCCCTCCCAACGCACCATGCCTTTGAACTGGCTGGTTGGCGGCTTCAGGGTAATAATCTGCGTACCACCGATAGCCTCACCGATGCTGGCAGGAGTACCACCAAGGATAACCTGAATCTCAGCGATAGCGTCTTTCGGCACATTGACGCTGGTACGTTTACGCACATTACCCTGCATGGTAACCATGCCACCCTCACCACGGGCTGAACCTGTACCACCGTCCGAGTAGCCGACACCACCCACAGCGGCGACGATACTCTCAACCGAGTTACCAGGCATACGGGCGATATCATCGCTCGAAAGTCGCTGGCCGCTCTCGGCGGTACCGATCTCGATGACAGGCACCTTCTCCTCGACAATCTCCACAGCGTCGAGCACCGTGGCCGAAGGGTTGAGTTCAACGTCGACAATTGTGAAACCAGATGCCGTCACGTTAATACCGGTACGCACATAGGTAGCATAGCCGACGAACTTGACTTCGAGGTCATACTTGCCGACGGGTAACGGCTTAATGGTATAGATACCATCAAAATCGGTCACACCGACAAGCACCTGTTTGCCATCTTGCTTGGCAATAACATTGACGAAAGGCATTGGCTCCTTTGACTTGGCGTCAACCACCGTACCCTTCATCGTGCCCTGTGCCAAAGCGGTCACTTCCGCCAACAGCAAGAGTCCGAGTGTCAATAGTACTTTTCTAAACATTCTCATTGCGTTTACATGTATAGATATTATTGATTCTGTTAATTTTCCGCGTTGATATACCTGTTGTCCAACACCGTCTGGTAGATTATCGCCTGCCTCAGGTCAAACACCGGGCGCTGAAGCGGTTCTTCAACCGCAACCTGCACAGGTGCAGGGGCTTGTTTCGTCTCAGGCTCAAGTGTCTCATAGGTGAAATAAGAAGGCTCCTTGACGGCTTCTTCCGCCGGTTCTTCGTCGTCGAAACTGAAGAAGCCGTCGTCATTGGTCTCCTCGTCGTTGTCACTGTCGTCGTTGTCGGTCTCAATGACGCGGCCGACACGTGCCTTCTTGGCTCCTGCCAAGAGTGTCGGCAGGAATGTGAGGGCCACGATGAGTATGAGCCAGGTTATTTTCATCTATTGCCTATTGTTTGACAACAATTATCTTTTATCTTTATGCCAACTCCTTGGTTTCTGCAGTTTTCTGTTTACCGGAAATCTCATACACCACGGCACAGGCGATGCACAGCGACGAGAAGACGCCGACGAGCACACCGACGAGCAGGGCGAAGATGAAGCCACGGATAACCTCGCCACCGAAGATGAACATCATCAGCAGTGTGACGAAGGTCGTGCCGGAGGTGTTCACCGTACGGGCCAACGTGGAGTTGATAGCATCGTTCATGTGGGTGCGGAGGTCACGCTTAGGATATAGTTTGCGGTACTCGCGCACACGGTCAAAGATAACCACCGTAGCGTTGATCGAGTAACCGATAACCGTCAGCACAGCCGAGATGAAGTACTGGTCAACCTCAAGGTTGAAGGGCAGCAAGCCGTACAGGAGCGAGAAGATACCGATAACCAGAATGGTATCGTGAGCCAGAGCCGTCACCGAGCCCACACCGAAGCGCCAGCTGCGGAAGCGGAGGCCGATATAGACGAACATCACAAGCAGACCGCCGATGACTGCCCAGATGGAGTGCATCAGGTTGTCGTGGGCGATGGTGCCGCCGACCTGGTCGGCCTGGATGATACCCAGCGGGTTGGTCTCAGTGCTCTTGAATGACTCAAGGCTGATGGGAGTCTTATAGTACTGGCTTGTACCGGCATACAGTTTCTCAACGATCTCGTTCTTCACGGCGTCACCATCCTCGGCAATCTTGTACTTGGTGGTTATCTTCAGCTGGTTGTTGGGGCCGTAGGTCTTCACCTCGGGAGCCTCCTCAAACTGCTTGGCAAGGTCGGAACGCACGTCGACGGCGTTGACGGGCTGGTCGAAACGCACGACATAGGTGCGGCCGCCGGTGAAGTCAATACCGAAGCTCAGACCGCGGGCAACGAAACTGCCGGCGCAAATCAGGATGGCAACACAGGCGATGATATAGAAGGTCTTGCGACGGCCGAGGAAGTCAAAGTGCACGTTGCGCAGGAAGTTCTCCGAGAAGGAGTACGAGAAGGTCATGTTGCGCTTCTTTTCCACGCGGTTGTCGATAATCAGTCGAGTGATGAAGATGGAGGTGAACAGCGAGGTGACGATACCGATGCAGAGGGTCACTGCGAAGCCCTGCACGGCGCCGCTGCCGAACATGATGAGCACCAAGCCCAG
>CACZRR010000094.1 GCA_902783595.1 uncultured Bacteroidota bacterium | reverse complement strand
TATGGTGGGTATAGCTTAGCTGGTTAAAGCGTCGGATTGTGGTCCCGAAGACCGTGGGTTCGAATCCCACTACCCACCCTCATGAAACAGGCACTTTCGAGAAATCGGAAGTGCTTTTTTCGTTGTTTTCTAATATTTTTTCTAATATAATATTATTAACAGGCCAGTAGTCGTTGTAAAGATTCCTTATAGTACTTTTAATTCATTATTTTGCACAATAATTCAACATCATTTTCTATTTGCATATTTTTCATAGCAATTGCTTTTTTGTACATTTTGTGATAGAATGAACAAAAGAACTATTTGGAGGGGATTACCATGAAATCCATAGGCTTATGCTTTTATAGTTTTACAATTGTTAAAGAAGTCCTTGACAAAAAAGGAAAGAAAAAAGAAGAATACGTACCATTAAATAATATTGGAGGGATAAAAGTAACCGAATGCGTCTATAATTATTTGAAGAATAAAGCCACGAGTTATGAAGATGATTCTGTAAAAGAAAAAATATCCAAACCAGAAAATGCAGATATCGTTCAAGCCCAAATAGGCAATAATCCTTACTTTAGTTCTATGCATTCCATTATTAAATCTGGAGAATATGGCGTTGAAATCGAACTCATTAACGCAGAAACAGGCAAAAAGACTCATACTCAAAACAAAAAAGAAGCTGGGGTTTTACCCTTTGGATTTGCACTCTATATTTCCAATGTTAGTTCTAAAGGGATACTAGTAACCCAAACATTTGGCACAAGTGGATTACTTACTCACATAAAGAATATCCTTGAACTTGCTATAAAACAAAGCATTTCTAACGCGTATGTAGTTGTAAAAAGCGTTCTTCCGCATCAGTACTTTCAGCAATTAATGGATAAAAGAAGCATAAACGCACTTGTAGTAGAGACTAAAAAGAAATCTAGCGAAGATTTATCTGATAAAGATTCTGAAGATTTCTCCATGAGTTATAAATCAACTGAGAAGATTTATAAAGTACCTATCATATCTGATAAATTTAAGAAAAAACTTAGCAAAGTATTCCGTGATCGAGAAGCACTTTCAGAGCTCAATTTTTTAGTAAGTGATGATGAAAGAATAGAAAATATAAAGATTGTTTTTAAAGTAGGAAACAAGTTTAAATCTGTTAATTATAATACTTTTTTCAATTTAAAGATTTCTCAAGATATTTCAAATTTAGTAACTCGAAATCCAGAAACTGGACATCCAGTACAAGAAAGCTTATATCAGTTTATGGATGATGCTGTACAGCCATATCTAATAGCTATGGATATCATTGTTGCACCTCAAGACAATGTTACAATCACCTACAATCTGCTTAAGCATTTTTACCTAAGAGAGAACAACGATAGATTTGAGGTGATTGAACCAAATGGAACTATTCACTGATCTTTTAAAAAAACCACTACTTTATATATTGCTTGCTGCAGTCTTATTTTGTTTTTCTGCTGGCAAACAGTATTTAAATGTCGGAAAAGTGTGTAAAGAATATTTCGAAGAATTTATAATAAAGAATAGGTCTCTTATTATTGCAATAATAGTTGTTCCAGCATTGTTGTCCTTTGCAATTACACTTAGATTTACTGTTAACAATGAAATGATAGAATCTATAGGTGTCATTATTTCAATTTTAATGTCCTTGTTTTTCACATTTTTATCTGTTTTCAATGAAACGGAAACAAAAAACAATACTGACCCAAATATAGATTATAACAAAAAAATGTATCGAAATATGTTGATTCAGGAAACCAAAATAGTAATTTCATATGAAATACTTGTAGGGATACTGCTTCTTGTCTTGTGTTTTATATATCCTATTTTTTCTTGTATCATTCTAAAAAAAATTCTTAGTTGGTTTTTATGTTTTGCTTTTTTTAGGTTGATTTTCAACTTCCTTATTATCTTGAAAAGATTCAATAATAATACATGAGTGTCTTCGCTACTTCCGTACCAGCTACGATAAAACTGAACTGATGGCAAGAGAACTCATGACCAAACATACATGAACACGTCCCCGCAATTGCGGGGACTTCTGCTTTACTCTTCGTTACTACTATCAAAAAGATCTGTGAAGCAACTAGTGATATAATCCATTTCTGTCTTCTTGGAGGAAACATCGCTGTGGCTGTATACATTGAAGGTCGTAAGGAAATCTCCGTGACCTGCGTAATCCTGTAT
>CACZRR010000093.1 GCA_902783595.1 uncultured Bacteroidota bacterium | reverse complement strand
CGCAACTACCTGGGGGATGTCCTGGTAGTTGTGTTGCTTTATACGCTTTTTAGGACGGTATCTGTCCAAAAGCCGAATGCCTGGTATGTGCTTCCGACGGCTATCCTGCTCTTTGCATTTGGAGTGGAATTTCTGCAGTTATGGGGATTCTGTGACAGATTTGGGATCACGAACAGGCTGCTCAGGATCATCATCGGAACCGGATTCTCTGAAATTGATCTGATTTGTTACAGTATCGGCATACTGCCGTGCTACGCAGCAGAGTATTTCCGAACCCTGCGGAATAAAAAAGCTTAATCCCGCGGATGCGATCATCATAACATTCTCATCCTTGATGATCACGCAGGCTTTGCTTTTGTGGTCCATCACTAACTTCTCGTAGTCCATAATGATCCCCTTTCGGTTTGCTGATCGTCACCAAAGATATCGCTTGCGGATCGCTGTCCTGATATTACTAATGTATCACGATAAGTTTTCACCGGAATTGGCTTTGAGGATTTCTTCATCGGATTATATTGATCAAGGCTGGATGAAAAATATTCCTTTATGGTGCGTGGTAACAATATGATGAAACCGGGATTTACTACTTAAAAAGAGGGATGTGCAGAATTTTGCGCATCCCTCTTTTTATTATGTGAGTACAGAAACAAAAGTGAAGAAACTGATGACTGAATAAATCAAGAAAAGGAGAACGGTTATGGCACAGATAGATGTTGAACATGCAGTATCGTTTACGGGACACAGACCGGAACGCCTGGATATAGATGAGGAAAAAGTACTGGAATGGCTTGAAGAACAGATCCGGACATCCATAGCCGAGGGATATACGGACTTTATCTCAGGTATGCAGAGAGGTGTAGATCTTTGGGCTGCAGAGATCGTGCTCAGGATTAGAGAAGAGATGAAAGACAAAGAGATCAGGCTCTTCTCGGCGGTAGCATTTAGCGGTATGGAGAACCAGTGGGAGGAAGACTGGCAAAAAAGATATCGTACCGTTCTTGAAAATGCTGACGGGGTAACTTATGTAAGTGACAGACCGGGAAAAGTTGCGTTCTTTAAACGTAATGAATGGATGGTGGATCATTCCGGGAGAGTGATCGCGGTTTATACCGGATCGACCGGTGGGACAAAGGCAACGATCCAATATGCGAAGCGACAGGGTAAAGAAATCATTATGATCAAATAAGAAAGGTGGAAGAGAGTATGAGTAGATTTGATAAGGTTATCGGTTATGCGGCAATAAAAGAGCAAATGAACATGGCATTAGATGCCATGTATGAGCCTGAGAAATATAAGAAATTAGGCGTAACAGTACCGAAAGGTATTCTGCTTAATGGAGTACCGGGCGTGGGAAAAACTCTGTTTGCTAATGAGTTTGTAGCAGCAAGCGGAAGAAAGGCTTTTACGATCAGAAAGAATAAGCCTGACGGAGATTTCGTGGACTGTATTCGTGAAACATTCGACGAGGCCGCAAAAAACACGCCTTCCATCGTTTTTCTTGATGATATGGATAAATTTGCGAATGAAGATGTAGCCCATTGTAATGCAGAGGAATATGTTACGATTCAGGCGTGTATTGATGATGTGAAGGGCAAAGATGTTTTTGTGATCGCTACTACTAATGATATGCAGCGTCTGCCTGCTTCTCTTACAAGAAGTGGTCGTTTTGACTGGGTTTTTAGGTTGTGTGTCCCTGACGCAGAGGATTCTGAAAAGATCTTTTCGTTTTATCTGAAAGACAAAAATGTAGATGATAGTATTGATGCTGCGGAGCTTGCCAGGTTTGCAAGAGGTTATTCATGTGCAAGCCTCGAAAAGGTTGTTAATGATGCAGGTCTTCATGCGGGATATGCAGGACGGGAACTGATCAGTCAGGAAGATCTTATTCAGTCGTGTCTCAGAACATTTTATGGAATGAAAACTGATGAAAAAGCATTTCCTGATGCAACTATAAGGCGAATTGCTATACATGAGGCCGGCCATGTAGTGATTTCTGAAATCCTTTCTCCGGAGTCCGTTGATTTTGCGTCTATCTGTTGCCATAAGAGGATGGATTCAGGCGGTTTGACTTCGTACAGACCGAATGATGAAGATGATGATACGTTTGAAGGCGCGGAAATGCGGGTTATGGCAGCATTAGGCGGGAAGGCTGCCACTGAGATAGTTCTGGGAGAAACTGATATGGGAACTGATCGGGATATGCGTACCGTATTTGAACTGGTTCGGACCTTAATAGATGATTATACTTCCTACGATTTCGGTTCATGGTGTCATGGTGAAGAAACGGCACAGTCTGTATACGAAAGTTTGGATAGAGCAACGGAGGTAGAAGTATCCCGCTATTATAAAAAGGTGAAGCAGCTTCTGATCAATAACAGGGAATTCCTTGATGCTGTTATTGAAAAACTTTATGAGAAGAAAACTATTTCTTATAAGGATCTGAAAGAATTATCCGTAACTCGCAGGATTGCATGAGAACTTGACGATTGCAATACTCTATAATCTGATGCTGATGACATTAAATCAGGCTGAAAACATTCTATTTTAGAGTTATGATTAAAGTGTAGCCGACGCTGTATCCGGAGGAAATTCATCACTGTGGAGAAGCATGCCGATAAGGGGGCGAAAGGGGGAAATCTAATTGGGCAAACAGGCAAAGAAATTAAGTCTTTTTAACACGTTAGAGATATTAAAAAAATATTCGGATGAAGAGCATCGATTGTCACAGGCGGAAATTGTGGATCTGCTGAAGCGGGACTACGAGATGGAAGTTGATCGACGTACCGTTAAAAGCAATATAATGGATCTGACAGAACTTGGGTACGTGATCGAATCGCAGGAAACGACAAGGACGATCCGAAATGAAAAGACCGGCGTGGCAGAAAAAAGCACGATCATGACCAAAATATATCTTGTGAGAGATTTTACAAAGCCGGAACTGAGATTGCTCATCGATTCACTCCTGTTTTCAAAACATCTGCCATACAGTCAGTGTAAAGAGCTCGTTATAAAACTTGAATCGCTCTCGAATAAGTACTTCCGCGCCAACATGAATTATATCTGCACGATGCCTGAGGATAAGACAAATAACCAGCAGATTTTTTTCAATATAGAGGTTCTCGATGAAGCAATAGGTAAACAAAAGAGGGTGTCGTTTAAGTACCTTGAGTATGGCCCTGATAAGAAACAGCATCCAAAGCTTGATAAAAATGGCGAGGAGCGTGTATATGTTGTCAGTCCATATCAGATGGTAGCCAAAGAAGGAAAATATTACCTGATCTGTAATTATGATAAATATGACGATGTATCTAACTATAGGATCGATCGGATCACAGAAATTGAGATCATAGATGAAAAGGCAAAACCCTTTGAAAAATTAAAGTGGTCTAAAGGCCAAAGACTTAATCTTGCTGACTATATGAAGAAGCACGTATACATGTATTCAAGCGAAGATTCGACCGTTAGCTTTCGCATAGTTAAGCCTATGATAAGTGACATCATAGATATGTTCGGCAAAGAAGTACTATTCTATGATGAAACCGAAGATACTGTTTGTGTTCGGGCAAAAGTAAATGAAGCAGCCATGGTTCAGTTTGCTCAGAGCTATGCACCGGATGTTGAAATATTGGAACCCTTATCACTGCGTGAGGAAGTTAAGGAAAGACTGAAAAAGGGATACAAGATTTATGAGAAAAAAGGTGGCTGAAGATAGATGAAAATCTGGTTAGATGATCTAAGGCCGGCACCGGAAGGGTATATGTGGGCAAGATCGGTTAATCAAGCCATAGCAATGATCGAGAATGCGGAAGAAAAAAAGCAACCGGTTGAACTACTGGATCTGGATCATGACCTGGGAGAATATTTTCCGGATGGTGGAGATGCTATCAAGCTCCTTGACTGGTTAGCTGAAAGAGAGACTTTTTATCCGATAAAGAT
>CACZRR010000092.1 GCA_902783595.1 uncultured Bacteroidota bacterium | reverse complement strand
CCAGCAGTTCGGTCTGGACACCAGTATGCGCGTCAACATGATGTCCGCCGTCCATACGACCACGACTGCCATCAATCTCGGCAGAGCCATTGCAAAGAGGTGACAGAATGAAAGAATGGACAAAAGAAAGCCTGGTTGTCGATCGGGATTTGGATATCGATACCGATGCCAAAGCCGTAACGGCATACCTGGAAACCTGGTTCGACGTGGACGAAAAGTTCGGTCTGAATACAAAAGACGATGACACTTGCATTGTGAATCTCTATGCCTCCTATCACCCGGATACGGGGGATTTGGAAATGATCTATATCGTTTCAGGGGACTATTGGAGCAATGACTATCTTTACACGCCGACGGAAGGCGAAAAAGCGATTGTGATCGGCATGATGGAAGAAGCCTGCCAACGAGAGAACGGATGCTCCATGAAAGAACTTCTCGATCTCTACACGGAAGAAATGACCCTATAAGGAGAACCTATGAAAAAACAATATCTCTACCCACAGAACATGAAAACAAGCGCGAAGCTGTGGTTCTGGAATTTGCGGGATATCATCCTGCTCGGGGTGTTCATCACCCTGTCGGTCGTGGCATGGGCAAAGCTCGGCTGGATCCCGCCCGCGGCCTTTACGCTGGTGTTTGCGTTCCTGACCATCCGCATGGACGAATCCTCGGTGTTGGACTATCTCCTGCGCGCTTGGCGTTTCTTCGTCGGAACGCAACAAAAATACGAATGGAAGGAAGATGAATAACCATTGGCAAAAAAGCAAAACTCTACCAAAGAACTGCTCGGGGTTCGCCACTTCACCCGGAACGGTTTGCAAACCGATCACGGTGAGCTGGTGTTCTTCCGCGTGCAGCCGTCCAATCTCTCGGTGCTGTCCGAGGAAAGCGTAACGGTGAAGATCCGTCGGCTGATGCAGCTGCTTTCGGTTCAGCCCGATCTGGAGATCATCTGCACCGACGCGCGGGAGAACTTTGAACAGGTGAAACTGTCACTTGGCAGAAAAACAGAAAGAGAGCAGAACCCGAAGATCCAGCAGCTCTTGCGGAAAGACCGCAAGTTTCTCGATGACATCCAACTGAAAATGTCAACAGCGCGGGAATTTCTCTTCTGCTATCGGGTCGGGAACGGAAGCGAAGAACAATCATTCGCCACACTCAACCGTCTGGAAAAGCAGATCAACGATCAGGGATTCGACTGCAAGCGGGCGGACAAGAAGGACATCAAGCGGTTCCTCTCCCGTTACTTCGGATATCTGACCGAAGAACCGCCCGAAGATGTGGACGGCGAGAACGCCATCCGTCGGTGGTTTATCCCCGAAACATGAAAGGAGTGTATATGAAAAAGAACCCATTACCGCGCGAGGTGGTACAGAGCGAGGCATATATCAAGGATTTCTTTGATATGATCGCCCCCTCTGCCATCCGCTTTTATACGGATCATTTGATCTGCGGCGACAGTTACCGATGCGTGTGGGCAATCAAGGATTACCCGCCCGGAACGACCGACCAAGCCATCCTCTCCCGCTTCGGGGACAAGGAATCTGTCACCCTGCATATCTATACCCGCTTCGTGGACGGAATCGAACAAAGAAAGATCCTCCAGAACGCTACCCGCAAGAACCGCCTGTTGGCGAACTCCAACGACGTACAAGATACCGTCACCGGCGAGGGCAACCTCGAAGACGTTGCCGAGCTTCTGAACGATCTTCGCCGCGACCGCGAACCTCTCCTGCACTGCGCGGTTTTCCTCGAGCTAACAGCGCCGACTCTGGAAAAACTGCGGGAACTGCAGTCCGACGTCAGTATGGAACTGACCCGTGAAAAACTGTCGGTGGATCGGCTGACCTTACGGCAGAAAGAGGGATTCCTCTCCTGCCTTCCCTGCGGGCATAACGCGTTCGGAAGTCTGTTTGAACGCATCCTGCCCGCATCCTCGGTCGCCAATCTCTATCCCTTCAATTATTCGGGCAAGACCGACCCGGACGGTTTCTATATCGGAAAGGACAAGTTCGGGACGAACATCATCGCGGACTTCGACCGCCGCACCGACGACAAGACCAACTCCAACATCCTGATCCTCGGCAACAGCGGTCAGGGCAAGTCCTATCTCTTAAAACTGCTCCTGACCAATCTGCGGATGTCCGGCAAGTCGGTCATCTGCCTTGACGCGGAGCAGGAATACGAAACCCTCTGCCGGAACCTCGGCGGGTGCTATCTCGACCTGATGAGCGGCGCGTATATCATCAACCCGCTGGAACCGAAGGAATGGAACGATCAGGCCAGAGAGGAAAGTGATTCCGACAGTCCTGAAGCATTCCGCAAGGCGACCCGCCTGTCCCAGCACATCAGCTTCCTCAAGGATTTCTTCCGCGTTTATCAGGGCTTCGACCAAGCCCAGCTCGACGCGCTGGAAATTCTGCTCTCACAACTCTATTCCGAGTACGGCATTACCGACAGCACCGACTACGAGAAACTCACTCCGAAGGACTATCCCACCGTGGGCGACCTGTATCTCATCGTGGAAAGTGAGTATCAGAAATACGAGAAAGGCAGCAAGTCCCTGTTCACGGAAGACCTGCTGCGAGAGCTGTGCCTTGGGCTTCATTCCATGTGCATGGGAGCCGAGAGCAAGTTCTGGAACGGACATACCAACATCACGGACGACAAGTTTCTGGTGTTCGGAGTCAAGGGGCTGATGGAAGCCAACAAGAAACTCAAGGACGCAATGCTGTTCAACATCCTGTCCTACATGAACCACAAGCTCCTGACCAAGGGCAACACGGCGGCGTCGATTGACGAACTATATCTGTTTCTCACCAACCTCACGGCAATCGAATACATCCGCAATGCCTCTAAACGAGTGCGGAAAAAAGACTCCTCGATTCTTCTGGCAAGTCAGAACATCGAGGACTTTTTATTGCCCGATATCAAGGAACTGACCAAGCCGCTGTTCAGCATTCCGACGCATCAGTTCCTGTTCAACGCGGGCAACATCAATCCGAAGGACTATATGGACACCTTGCAGTTGGAGCAAGCCGAATTTGATCTGATCAAGTACCCCGAACGCGGGACCTGCCTTTACAAGTGCGGGAACGAACGGTATCTG
>CACZRR010000091.1 GCA_902783595.1 uncultured Bacteroidota bacterium | reverse complement strand
TATTTTTTCTTCGTTTTGTTTTAATTCTGGTATTGAATAATAAACAGCATTTTCTTGTTGATTATATTCCCATTCTTTACTATATTCAAAATCTTCAAAAAATGATGTGTTTTCTGGTATATCAGATTTTACAATTATATTATTTATTTTATTTTCTGTATTATTTTTTATCATAACAATATATCTTATTTTATCGCCTTCTTTTAAAACTGTAACCATATTATGAAATCTAGATAATATTACCTGAAGTTTGGCAGGTTTTACTTGTGATTCTTTTACAATTTGAACCTTATCATCACCATTTTCATCTACTAATTTTGCTGTACTTACAGTTTTTGTAATATCTGTTCCAATTCTAGCTGTTACTTCTTTTTCTATTTTCTCATTTACTTCTAATTTTTGTATATTCCATTGTAATATATTTTTATTTTTGTTATCTGTATATGTTATTTCATCTCCTTGCATATATGTAAGTTCTGTATATACAGCTCCTTCTGCAATTTTATACATTAATTTTGCGTTATTTATAGTGCTATTTCCAGTGTTTTCTAATACTATTTTGTAAGTTACTATTTGTCCTTCATGTAATGTATTAGTTTTTGTTATTGGTTCTATTTTTATAGTAAAATCATTTGAATTTATAGTTTTTACTTCAAATTCTTCTCCTGATTGTTCAGATTTTACTACATCTTGTTTTTCTAAATTATTAAACATGAATTTTATTTTTTCTTCTTTTTCTTCTTCATTCATTGTATAACTTATTACTAGTTCGTTTTCTAATTTTTTTTGCTCTTTAGATAAATCTTCTTGTGCTTTTAGTGTATATTCTATTTCTAGCATTTCTGCTTGCGCTAAAGTTTCTTTTTCTACTTTTTTTGTATCAGAAACTAACACCAACCCCTCTGGGATTTGTGCTTCTAATTTTACATTTTTTAATTCTTCTCCATAGTTATTTATAATTTTAGAAACTACTTTTATTTCTGAATTATTATTTATATCAGCTGTTAAAACATTTGTGTTTATCTTTTCTTGTTTATTTTCGTCTACACTTAGATAACTATCTATTACAAAACCTTTTTTTGTTGTAATTTTTAAATTAGAGCTTGTATCTGCTTTTTCTCCATCATTAATACATGTAGCTTTTAATTCTACATTTTTATTTGGCATAAATTCTTTGGCTTTTACTTTTAGTTCTATTACAATGTTTGCTCCACCTGCACTTAAATTATCATTGTAATGTGTTTGTTCACCTTCTAGTACTACTTCAATTACTTTTTTGCCATTTTCATTTGATTTTATTTCATTTGATTTTATTTGTAATTCTTCTTCATATAATAATGCAATATTTTCTATTTCTACTTCTTCTATTTCCTCTGGTAATTCTATATTTAAAGTAGGATTTTTAAATAATTTATTTTTTGTTTCAGTTGCTTTTAAAGTTGCTGTTACTGTTAATGTTTGTTCTGTTTGATTAGATATAGATTCTTTATCTAATTTCATTTCCAATGTTGTTTCTGGTTCTTTTACATTTGCTGTTTCTTTTGCCTGTTTTGTAACTTCACCAATACTTGCTTCTATATTGTTTTCTGATGTTGTTATTTCTGGAATTGTTTCAGTTTCTGGTGCTAATATAGCTTTATTGTTTACTATTTTCAATGATCCACTATTAACTGGTTTAGATGTTAATATTTCTATTTTGTTTACTTCATTCTCATATACAAAAGTAATGTTTTCTTCTTCCTCTGAAAGATTAATTTCTGAAAGTGGTGTTTCTTTATTTTCTGCATTATATATTGTTATTGTTCCATCTTCTCCTAATAGGTTTAGTGCTTGTTCTTTATTTATTGTTGTTTTTAAATACTTTGTATTTATTCCTTCTATATTAAATGTTTCTGCTTGGTCTTTTATTTCTAATTTATTTGCTGCATCTGAATATGACAAAGAAACTTCATATGCTGTTTGATATGATGTTTCTTCTCCTATATACATATTTCCCTTATATATGTTTTTTGTAATATCATTTTTTATATTTAATATATTTTCTAATTCTTGTAATGC
>CACZRR010000090.1 GCA_902783595.1 uncultured Bacteroidota bacterium | reverse complement strand
CTTCATTTAAGAATGGCTGTAGCAAAATCAGAGATGAATAGAAATGATATTGCAACACAGTTATTTGACACCTCTATTTATAACTTTGGTAAACTTCTGCAAGGAAAAAAGGAATATTCAGAATTTAAAAATCAGATTCTTCAGTTTACTCAAATGACTGAAGAGGAACTGATTAATCCAATTGATATCAAACTAGTTGAACAGGCTGAAAGAGAAAAAGCAACTAGACAGTATATCAAGAATGCTGAAACTACCAATCAGAAGAAACAGCAAAAGAAAGCAGAGCAGGAAAAGAGTGAACCTGTAACAGATAAAGGTTCAGAAAAAACAGATACAGTCAAGTCTGATATAGCTATGCCAAAGAAAAAGAATCTTCATCAGAACCCAAAGAAAGATACAACAATAGCTGCTTGTATTAGAAGAAGGCTGAATGAAGAAAAACTGTATTACTCAGATGTCACAGATGTATTAGGTGTTAATAGTAACACTATAGCTGGTTGGATGCATTACAATTCCTTCCCTAAAAAACATCTTCAGACTATAGCTGAGTTTCTTGAAATAGATTATGACTATCTGTCAAAACTCCCTGGAAAGATAAGGGATGATGAGCAAACTGTCAGTAAATCTGAGTCTGTTAGTCCTCAGAAAAACACTAACAATACACCTAAGACCATTATAAGTCTGGATGACGTAGATGATATCTTTTCTGAAGAAAATCATACTTCATCAGCTTCTGTTAAGGCTGAAACAAATCAGTCAGATTATAACAACAAAATTCAACAGGAACATCATGAAGTAACCTCTCAGACAGATAAAACTACTAAGGATAAGGTGAATGAGATGAATAATTATATGATTGATGAAGCTTGTGAAAAAGACATTGATAAGATATTAGGAAATATAGCAAGCATCAGCTATGAACAGCAGCTGACTATTCTTCAGATGCTTATAGGTCTTGCTCCTAATCTGAGTGAGCTTCTTTCAAATCCAATACTTTCCAAAGAATCCTATCTGGGACAGCATATGAGAAACTGTGTTATCATAGATGTATATAACAATGTTGACCAGAAACAGAAAGATACCATATTGTTAATGTTAGGTAGATCATTTAGTTAACAATATAGGAGTACATAATAATCTGCCTGAGTACTACACTTGGGCAGATTTTTAATTAAAACTATGAAAAAAGTATTAGCTGTTGCAATGAGAGGAAGATATATAGAAAATCCTAATGTCAGGATTGCAGGATTGCCTACCGAACAAAGATTAGAGGTAGGAGTAGAAGATGGTACTATAATGACTGCTCTGACAACCATACAGAAAGATAGTATGATTTTGGAAAGGATAGTTTTAAATGAGAAAGACGAAAGTTATCGGTTCGATTGATTATGATATTACAGACCAGTTTTATTCAGCATATTTAAAAGGCTATTCAAGAACATTACTAGCCTGCAAGAATATTGGTGTACTGGAACTATGTTATTTAGATAAAGATGAAGAGGTTAATATGGATAATAAAAACTTTCTGAATGGATCAGTAATAGTCAATGAAAATGGAGAAAAGGTAATGTACAGAATCCGCATGCTCACTCCTAATGAATGTTTTAGGTTAATGGGTATGACAGACGAAGATGTTGCAAAAGCTAGAAACCTTGGAGTTAGTGATTCAGCTCTTTATCAGGAAGCAGGTAACGGAATTGTTACTGATTGTGTTAAGTTACTTGCAGAGCATCTATATAAAGCTCAGTATAATCCACAGTATGAATGCACTGATGAAATTAATCTGAAGAGTAAAGAAAGACAGATGACAATATTTGATTTTACAGGAGAAAACAATGATAAATGATTTAACACCTATTACAGATGCAGTAGTCAGGGATTTACTTAGTCCTTATAATCATGTGATATATTCACTTATTCAAATGGTTATACTTATACTTTGTGGAGTTTTTTATGTTAAACTAATTCGTAAAAAGTTCTTTAAGGAAAAGATATATAAGTATAAGAGTATAGTATATGAGAAAAAATCTAATTCTATTAAGAAAGATTCAAAAGCTAGTTCAGAGAAAAGAAAGTTAAAATATGAGAAAAAGCAAAACAAACTGGATAAATGGTATAACTCCAGTGATAAAAAGATAGCTTTGATTTTGACCTGTATATGTGTATTGTTTTTTACAAACATGATACTCTTTAATTATGGTGTATATTCTAAAATATCTGGTGAAAAAGAGTGGAAGGTTGAGACTACAACTGTAGAAACAATAGCTACATATGTTAATGTGCCTGAAGATGAAAAAGGACAGAAACATTATTCAGATGCAGAGATTGAATATTATGTATTTTTCACAGACTATCCTGACCAGTTTTTAGCACTACATGATGAAGATTTCTTTGAAAAAGGAAAGAAAATATATGTAGTTACTGATATGGATAACAACCTGCTAGACTATTTTAATAGCGACAAATATATACTGACAAAGGGTGAGTAAGATTATATGACTAAACATAAGGAATTATATGATGCAGTAAACCAAAGTGTTCATAGACAGCTTTCTAAAAGACTACAGCATGAAGTGGATGCATATATAGACATGATTTCTGCAGATATTGTCAATGAAATCATAGAAAAAAATGATAAGGAATATATTTCACAACAATATATTGATCATAAAGTTAAAGGATATATCAATGCATTAATCAGACAACAATCTGTTGCAAGTGAAGATATAAATGAAGATAAAATTAATTCAATAATATATAAATTAAACAGCAGTATTGAATCTATGGATTTAACAGAAGATGATAGTAAAGTACTGGTCTATCATCTTTCAGAGTTAATTGAAGTATGTTTCCAATATATGACTCAGTTGAGGGCTACAGAAGACATCCTGTTTCAAGATAAATCTCAGACTAAAACTAAATTATTAAAATTGGAAATAGAGAAGAAAAAGAACTATATAAAATCCAATTATGAATTTTTGGAAGAAGATGAGGAATCCCCTCCTGTCATAAGTAAAAGTAGCAAAGCTGATATTATTCAGTTTCCAGCAAATAAAAAAAGTCACCCCTAATATAAACAGGGTGACTTTTTTGTTATGGTTTTACTAACCCTTTAGCCTGCACCATTTGCATTCTTTGCTGCTTCCATGTTGTCAATGTATGCTTTATCTGCTTTTGCAAACAACTTTGGAGCATGGATAGTATAGAAGGCATCTATCTGCTTTTCCATCTCATATACAATATTATTCCAATCAGCTATACTGAGGTTTATTGTTCCTTTCTGTAATGAATCCTTATCCATCTTAGAAACCTGAACATTCATCATGTTTGTTTCTGGATTCTTTATGACTGGAGCATAGTAGTTTGAAATTGCAACTTCTATTGGATATTTGTTATCCAGATATCCTTTAATGGCTATATCATAGACAAAACAAAGCCCATCCTCTCGTTGTTTTCTCTGTAGTGGGCGCATACCTGGTTTATAAATCTCAAACACAGATGCAGTAGGAGTAACATCAGCTGAAAGCTTCCCTTCAGAAAGCAACTTGCCTGCGTCTACAATAGCATCCATAATCTTTTGATTGTTAGGGAACTTTTGCAGATTGTTCTTTAACCAAGTATACTGACTATTTAACTTGCCTTTATTGTCAGGGTTTTCTAAGATAACCTGAGCAGGTGTCATACCCTTAAACTCTCCAGTAGCAAACTTTACTGTATATGCAGGTGACAGCTCAGTTTTTGTGCCTGTAGAAGGACATAACTCATTTTCATACATCTTATTTCTAAAATATTCTGATCTTGCTTTTATATCAGCAAAATCTTTTAACTTTAGATTAGCAGTTTTAGCCTGTCCTGCATTTACTAATGTAAACAGGAATCTGGAAAATGTATCAT
>CACZRR010000089.1 GCA_902783595.1 uncultured Bacteroidota bacterium | reverse complement strand
CGGAGTTGAGGAACTTCACTTTGTCGCCTATTTCAAAATTCGTCATATTTCTATCAAATTATATGTTTTTTTTCAATCAGAACGAAAAGAACAAAAAGAAAAGTTCTGATAGTTCTTTTCGTTCTGATTGAGCTTTAAATAATTTCGTCTGCGAGTGCGGCGAAGTCGATGCCGTCGAAGTTGCCGCTGGACATCATCAGGAGGTTGGCCTCCTTCCATTCCATCGCCTTCACCTTGGCCACCATCGCGGCGCTGTCGGTGAAGACCTCCACATTGCCGCCGAAGGCCTTCTGCACCTCTTCGGGGTCGAGGGGCGGCAGCTTCTTGAGTTGCAGGGCGTGCTGGCTGAAATAGACATAGCGCACGTCGGCCTCGTCCATCGAGTGGACGTACTGTTGCAGGAACTCCTGCGTCAGCGAGCTGAAGGTGTGCAACTCCATACAGGCCACCAACCGGCGGTCGGGGTACTGCTCGCGCATGGCGTGGATGGTGGCGCGCAGCTTGGAGGGTGCATGGGCGAAGTCCTTATACACCGCGCAACTGTCGTTCTTCTTGACCAGCTCCAGCCGCTTGCTGGCTCCCTCGAAGGTGCTGATGGCCTCGTCAAACTGCTCGTCCGTCACACCCACCTGACGGCAAGCCAGCCGCGCAGCGGTAAGGTTGAGCAGGTTGTGGTGACCAAAGACCTGCAAGGCCGTATTACCGATATAGGTAATGCCATTCTCCACACGGTGTTCGGGGCAGACATACGGCAGCTTCTGTATGTCTGTGCGACGGTTCTCCACCGCCACACGGTGCACCTCCTTGTCCTCATCGCAGTAGATGAGCGTACCCTTCGGCTCGATGAGGTCGATAAACTTGCTGAACTGCTCACGATAGATGTCGAACGTCGGGAAGACGTTGATGTGGTCCCACTCGATGCCGGTGATAATGGCCACGTTGGGCTTGTAGAGGTGGAACTTCGGACGACGGTCGATGGGCGAAGTCAGGTACTCGTCGCCTTCGATGACCATCACCTTGGCGGTATGCGAGAGGCGTACCATCACCTCGAAGCCCTTCAGCTGGGCGCCCACCATATAGTCGGCCTCGATGCCGCAATGTGCCAGCACGTGCAGAATCATGGCCGTGGTGGTCGTCTTGCCGTGCGAGCCGCCTACCACGATGCGCAGCTTGTCCTTGCTCTGCTCATACAGATACTCAGGGTAGCTGTAAATCTTCAGCCCGAGCTCTTGGGCTCTCAATAGCTCTGGATTGTCTATCCTAGCGTGCATACCCAGCACTACAGCATCGAGGTCTTTGGTTATCCTCTCCGGATGCCATCCGAACGACTCAGGCAGCAAGCCATATTTCTCCAGCCGGCTCTTTGCGGGGTCGAATATCTCGTCGTCACTTCCCGTGACGGTAATTCCTTTTTGACAGAGGGCGATGGCTAGGTTGTGCATCGCCGAGCCGCCTATAGCTATAAAGTGTACTCTCATTGTTTCGGAAAATAATGATAATATTTGGTTACTTGTTTCTCCAAGAAGTGGCGGTCGAGCTGGTCGCTGGCCTCGCTGATGGGCAGGCAGCGGCCGTCTTTATAGAGGACCTTTATCTCTTGGTCGTTAAAGTCGTAACTGCGGTTATGCAGTTCTCCTGTACCCTCGAAGTACGACGACTGCACATCTGCAAAGGGGTCGTTGGCGATGCGTATCGCCGGCAGGCGGCGGTTTACGAGGTTGCGGCAAAGGGTGCTCAGTATCTCGTCGTCGCTGTGCTGCCAATGCTTCACGGCCACCATGATGTCGTCGTCGTCAACCTCGGCAAAGCGGTCGAGGTCAAAAGTTGAAAGTTGAAAGTTAAAAGTTGAAAGGTTCAACTCCTTTGCACGCCGGAGGATGCTGAGCATCAGCTGGTCGGCAGCGATGACAGTCTTGTGCATATAGACCTGCCAGTACATCAGGCGGCGGCTGATGATGAACTTCTCCACGCTGTAGATGCCCTTCTCGTCCACCACCAGCTCATCGTCGTGG
>CACZRR010000088.1 GCA_902783595.1 uncultured Bacteroidota bacterium | reverse complement strand
CTGCTGGTGGACGGCGTTACAAAGCTGAGCAAAATTCCTACTTCCACAAAAGAGGAACAGCAGGCTGAGAATATCAGAAAGATACTCCTTGCCATGTCTCAGGATATCCGCGTAATGATAATCAAGCTCAGTGACCGTCTCCACAATATGCGTACACTGAAATACCGTCCGCTTGAAAAACAGCGCAATACAGCTCTTGAAACAATGAACATCTACGCACCTATAGCTCACCGTCTCGGTATCAGAGCCATGAAGGAGGAGCTTCAGGACCTCGCATTCCACTATCTCGATCCCTATGCTTATTCCGAGATCGAGAGCATTCTCGAAAACAAAAAGGAAGAGCGTGAAGCCTTCATCGAGATAATCAAGAGCCGTATCGCTCAGCGATTCAAGTCCGAGGAATTTACACAGCCCCCTCAGATAGACGGACGTGTAAAGAGCATTTACAGCATATACCGCAAAATATTCATCGGACACAAGGATATCGACGAAATATACGATAAATATGCAGTCCGTATCATAGTTACCACTATCGCCGAGTGCTACAACGTTCTCGGTCTTATCCACGATATGTTCAAGCCCCTGCCCAACCGCTTCAAGGACTACATCTCCACCCCGAAGAATAATATGTACCAGTCTCTCCACACAACTGTTCTCGGTAAGGAAGGTATCCCCTTTGAGGTGCAGATACGAACATGGGATATGCACGAGACCGCTGAGTACGGTATCGCCGCTCACTGGAAGTACAAGGAGGGCATACAGGGCAAGGACAAAATGGAACAGCGTCTTGCATGGGTGCGTCAGGTCATCGAGGCACAGCAGACCTCCGACGACGTTGAGGAGATAGTCCGCATAATCAAGACAGACCTTGACCCTGAGGATATAGTTGTCATGACTCCAAAGGGTATGTCCGTAAGCCTGCCTATAAATTCAACGGTCATCGACTTTGCCTACCGTATCCATACTGAGATAGGTCATAAGACAGTAGGTGCAAAGGTAGACGGCAGGATAGTTCCTCTCGATTACAAGCTCCAGACAGGACAGATATGCGAGATAATCACCAGCAAGGACCCCGAAAAGGGACCTAACCGTGCATGGCTGAATATAGTCCAGACCAACGAGGCTCGCTCAAAGATACGCTCATGGTTCAAGAAAGAGCGCCGCGAGGAGAACATCGTCGAGGGTAAGGCTCAGCTGGAGCGCGAATTCAAGCGCCACAGGATAAACCTCAAGGAGGAGCAGTACACAGAGTTCCTGCAGGACGACTTCAAGCGCCATAACTGCGAGACTCTTGACGACTTCTACGCTTCCATAGGCTACGGCGGTATACTCCTCTCAAAGATGATACCCCGCCTTAAAGACAAGTACGAGAAGCTCTACGAAAAGGAGGACGAGCCCTCTGTAATCCCGCTCATAAAGCCAAAGCCAAACGGCAGGAGCAGTATTATCCTCGACCAGATAGACGATATGCTCATAAAGTTCGCCCAGTGCTGCAATCCTCTCCCGGGCGATGATATCATAGGCTTTATCACACGCGGCTACGGAGTTTCCGTCCACACCACAAACTGTACCAACTACAAGGCGGCTCTTGCCAGAAACAATCCCGAGGAGCTCGACCGCTGGGTAGATATCCAGTGGACTGACAACAGCGATACACAGCTCCAGACCAGCTTTGAGGTAACAGCTACAGACCGTGTTGGTCTTGTATACGATATATCCGCAGTTCTCCTTGAAGCAAGAGTGCCTATCGTTCATTCCGCTTCGAGAGTCCTCAAAAACGGCAACGCTCTCTTTGAGGGTACTATCGTTATTTCCAGCACCGAGCAGCTCAAGAACCTCTTTGAGAAGCTCAGAAAGATAAAGGGCGTCATCTCCGTTGAGAGAGCCGCTATTTAAGGAGTAAACACATGAAAATTCATCATTTACAGCTTGGACCTCTCCGTTCAAACTGCTATATAATCGAGACTGCCCCCGGACGCTGTGTGGCAGTGGATATCGGCGGCGACAGCCGTCTGCTTCTGGAGTTTCTCAAAATGAAGAAGCTCCGCCTTACAAAGATACTCCTCACCCACGGTCACTTCGACCACATCGGCGGCGCTGAGGAGGTACACAAGGCTACGGGCGCTGAAATATACATTCACGAGCTGGACGCTCATATGCTCACCAGCGCCACGGATTCGCTGGCTTCAAATATGTCGTTCTT
>CACZRR010000087.1 GCA_902783595.1 uncultured Bacteroidota bacterium | reverse complement strand
GATAGATGGTTTATATTTATTAAATATATTATTAATTAATTCTTTGTCGCCTAGAGATCCTTTTATAAAGGTATAATTAGAATACTTTTGTAAATTATTTAATCTCCATTCTTTTAATGATACATCGTAATAATCATTCATATTATCTAAACCAATTATTTGAATATCTTTGTTTTCTTCTAATATTCTTTTAGCTAGATAATAGCCTATGAATCCAGATGTTCCTGTAATAAAATATGTTTTCATGTTTACTCCTTTTTGTCTTGTCTTACTTTATCTTATTTATGAAACTTATGCTTTAAATAATCTTTTTTTTGCTTATTACTATAGTTTTTTGTAAATACTACTTTTTCTTTTTTCTTCTCATAATATTCTTCAATTGTTTCAATTTTTTTGGCTGGGACACCTGCTACAACAGTGTTATCTGGAACATCATGTGTTACAACTGAACCATAGCCGACAACACAATTATTACCTATTTTGACTCCCGGCATAATTGCAACATTCATGCCAATATTTACATTGTCTCCTATAGTTATTGTGTTAAAAAAATCAGCATTTTCTAGAAGCTTCATTTTTCTTAAAGTCCATAGCCCACCATCATGAGTAATAAAAATGCAATTACTTGATACTCTAACATTATTGCCAATGGTTATTAAATATGGTTCCGTTCCAAAGTTCACATTTGCACCTATTTCACAGTTTTCTCCAATTGTTAAGCCTTCTTTTTTTAATTGATATAATTTAATTTTATTCTTTATATTTTTAAATCTTCGAAACATTGTTATTTCTCCTTATTATCTTGGAAATTGATTTAATATCATCTTTTTTTATACAGATCATGTTAAATATATTAATTTTGGTTTTATAACAAAAATACATTAAAAAGACGATTCCACAAAAACAATATGAAACTAACGAAGCAATTGCTGCACCAATCATTCCATTTTTTGGAATTAATAAATAATTAATTATAATATTTATTAAAGCTGTAAATGATAAAATAATAAAATTAATGTTTTTATGTCCATTTACAACATTATAAGAATAAATCAACTTGTAAAAAGTCATTCCTAATACTCCAGAAAGAATTATTAAAGTAACTAAATATGCTGAACTATATTCGCTTCCATACATCACAGTTATTAATGGTTTTCCAATAATAATCATGATAATTATTAAAGCAATTGTTATAGTAAAACTAAATCTGGATATTCTGGCCACTTCATTTGCTTCTCTTCCTTTTGCTAATTTAGATAACAGAACATCTTTTAATGCATCGGGTATTAACCATATTTTTTGTGCTAACATAACACCAAGTGAATATATTCCTATATCTACCATTGATACATTCATTTTCTCTAACATCAATACATCTATTTTATAATTTATTTCCATTAAGATGACTGTTAACATTGGAATAAAACCATATTTTATATATGGCATAATTCCACGTAATGTTGGTCTTATTTCGGTAATATTAATTTTTAAATTTGAAATTGCTATTATCAAATACACAATATTTTTCGTAATTAAGAAAATTATACAGTAAATATAATTAACTTTTGTACATAACATTAGAATTATTAAAAACAAAATATCAAATAATTCTAGTTTTATACTGGCTGTATTCCTCAATTTTGGGTTTTCAATCATAACGACATAATTTAATTGTTTAATTGCCATAAGAACAGGTGCTAATAAACTAGCAAAAACATAGATGTTACTAATGTGTGACATATAAATTGCTATAATGCTTGCAACTAAAATGTATATACAAAGCATTCCAAATATATAATTAATATACTCTAAATAAATATCTTTCTTATTCTTTTTCTTAAAGAACGGATATGCTTGATAAACACCTAAACACATTATTAGTGATGCCATCTCAGCATAATTTGTTATGACCGATGCTGTTCCTCTTAATTCAGCTCCTAAATATCTAGAATATAGAATGGAATATATGATTCCAGTGATTACTGTAATTATTTTTGCTACAACTGAAAATATATAATCATTATTCATTATCTTTTTTATCATGTTCTCACTCTCCATCTATATTTTTTTAATTAATTCTTCTACTTTCACAACTACTTCATCATTCATATTGATTTTTATAATATTGATAGTTTTATTAAGATTATGTTCATATCTATCAAACTTTGTCTTTATTAGGCAATATGTTTCTTTTAATTTTTCAGTATCATTAATAATTAAATCAAGTCTACCTACATTTCTATTTCTTTTTGTAATTCTCTTTATTAGTTCTTCAATATCTCCATCTATATAGATAATTTTCAATTTTGAATGTCTTTTTAAAACCTTTATTAATTTTTGGTTAATTTTACTTTCATTTTTTACTTTTTCAAAACCTTCAATAGTAATACTATTTTGTAAAATTCCATGATCAATTAATAGATATCTATAGTCTAGATATTTTTCAAAAAAATTATAAATAGTGTCAATTTTTATTGAATTTAAATAGTAATAAAGCTTTCTATTTTTACTTCTTCCTATTGCATGAAACATAGAAATAAAAGTTAAAATGTTTCTTAAGCTAAAAGATGAAATTTTTTTAACAAAAGAAGACTTCTTATATAATTTTGTTACATCACTAAATAAAACGCAGCTTTCAATATCTTCTTTTATTTTTATACAAACTGTTGTTTTTCCAGTTGCTGGCAATCCAAAAAACTCAATTATTTCTTTATGTTTTTCCATATAATATTCTTTACCTCAATTAATTCATCATTATAATCTTGACTAGCATCAATATTATAAACATTTGAGTTTTCAAACTTCATCTCTTTGATAATTTCATGTTTTCTTTTTACTATTTCATAATTTTCTTCTGGTTTCCTTTTTAATGATTCTTCTGGTGAAATAATAAGCTTTATTACAACGTTAGGATTAATAGAACATGCCTTCTTAAGATATTTTTCTTCTACTTTAGAATTACGTATTACAATTTTCCTTAATATATTTTGTTTTACTTTTGGTAGATAAAACTCTTTCAATTTTGGTCCATCATTTATTCCAAAATACTGTATTTGTGGGAACCTATCAAAAATAGCAATTCCACCTTTTTCTGTATACTTTTTTGCTTTTTTTAGGGTTCTATATGTATGCTTTGACAAATAAACATAATCTTTTATAATACAATATCCTTTTATTATTTTAAGGAATGAATTTTTGGTATTTCCTATACGTTTAGAAATCTTTTTGTATTTTGAATTGTAGAATTCTCCACTTCCAAGATAGAATCTTTTTGCTTCAATTTTCCAATCTAACCATTTATATATTTCCTTAGATACCGTACTTTTTCCTGAACCATCTTGTCCAATAAAGACTATCATCTTTCCCTTTTCAGATATCTTTTTTCTAGTAATTGTATTCCATAAGAATTTATTCTTCATAAAATTTGATAATTTAATCATGAATGAATAATAATACTGTTTTAACAAATTATCTAATCGAATTATAATATTTTTTGGCAAAAATACATTCTTAGTTATTTTATATAACTTAATAATCTCCTTAGATGTTATAGTTTCCTTTTTAATTAAATTTATTATGTACTCGGATTCATCATTATTGTAATAATTGCTTAGTATTTCTTTTACTATTTTTAAATCTATTCTTTTATTTAAATATTTTATCTCTTCTTTATTGTCATCTTTGAATTTATATTTATCCTTTTTTGCTTTTTTTAACTCTTTTCTTGATACTTTTAATCCTATTCTAGTGATTAAAACAACGATTTCTAGATTTGGTTCTGTTATATAGACATTTGTGTTAGAATCTAATATCTTGGTTTTTAAAGCTAATTTTGTCCATGGCAATTCATATTCTTTCATTCCTTTATGACCTGTTATCATACGATAGTGCAAGTGAAGATGAATCATTTTTCCGGTTTCTTCATCTACTGATATCCAATCTTCTACTCCTTTATACCTAGATCCAAATTGTGATATGCATCTTACAAAGTGTATTTTTTCTAATATTTTTGTTGTTTTGTTTTTATCTTCACTATTTACTAAAACATCTAAATCAGTATCACCATTCAATCCTGGAACTAAATGTTCATTACTTTTCCAATGACAATATGTAATTTTATTTTGATTAAATTCTTTGAACAATAATTTGCTTGTGCTTAAATAAGCTATCATTATTATACCCCCATATCATTTATTGCTTTTACGTTACTGCTTTTATTAAAATGTAAATATAATACTGCTAACGATAGAACCACCATATTTATTTCTGTATAGTAGCTTACATTTCCTAAATCAGTTATAAGTATTATTCCAATTATTATCAAAAAGTTTAAATTAAGATTATCATTTTTCTTTTTGAATGACTTAATCAATCCCATTATTACATATATCCATATGTAATAGTATAGTAAAAAGCCTATTATTCCTAGTGTAGATAATAATTCTAGATAATTATTATGTGAATAGACTATATGTTTATAGTCAATAAAGTCCATGTATGCTTTAAATCCGTTACCACCTACACCTATTATAGGTTTTTCTTTAAAAAGCATTATGGCATTTTCTGCGTAAAAATTACGTTTTACAATACCTGTATCCATCTCATCTTCAAAAACCATATTATATAAATTTTCAAATCTTGAACCAAGTATATTATAGGCTAATGGATTATTAAAAGTTATAAATATAATAAGTCCTACTATTAGAAAGCTTTTAAAAGTGTTTATTAATACTTTAAAACCTTTAGCTAAGAATATTTCATATAATGTAAAGCCTAATAATAATGTAATAATTGCTTTTCTAGAGCCACTAAAAACAGTCATAAATCCGAACAGAAATGTTAGAAAAAAATAGAATACTTTTTTTCTTTTGTACTTCTCACTATTTGCAAAATATAAACTAAACATTGATCCAATTACCATACGGCTTCCAAAAGAGTTAGGATGTAGTCCTACTTCAAAACCGTATCTTATACTTCCTATTGAACCTATTCCTGATCTTATTAAAATTAATAAAATTGTATATAAAAATGAATAAATAACTAACTTCATACAGTCTTCAATATCATTTTTACCTTTTATAATAAATGGCATGCAGTAAATAGCAGGAAGTATATAAATAATATATGGTAATAATTGCATTGTATATTTTACAGATTCAGTCCAAAGGAGTGATAATATATAAAATAACCAAAATATTATGTACCATTTTAGTATTTTAGATATTACAATTTTTCTTATATTGAATAAAGTTATTAAAACTAAAAAAGAAATAGGTAGAATCTTAATTATTATATCGTCCATTCCTGTTCCTAATTTATATGCTGAAATACTAACCAAATATAAAAAAAGTAAAAATTTCTGTATACTTTCTTTATTTATGCTTTTCTTTTCTTTCATCTAACTATTCCCCTTTCATTCATTGAATATTTTTAGTATAAACTCTTCCCATCTATTATTAATAACTGTTGGGTTCAAATCTTTAGAAATACTACATGCATTTTCTGATATCATTTTTGAAAATGTGTCATTTTCTATTATTTTTATAATACCATTTTTAATCTCTTCGTCATTATTAACTGAAACCAAAATTCCATTTTTATTATTAACAATTAGGTCTTTAGGGCCGCCACATGGACAATCAGTGGAGATTACAGGTAATCCTAGAGCCATTGCTTCCATCAAGGCATTTGGCATTCCCTCATAATTAGAAGATAAAACAAAACACTTTGCTTTAAATATCTTTTTTTCTATATCATCTGCTTGACCAGGTAGTTCAACTACTTTATCTAAATTTAATTCTTTAATTAATTCTTCTAATTCTTTTCTTTTTGTTCCTTCTCCATAGATAGTTAATTTGTAATTAGGATAACTCGAATTAACTTTTGAAAATGCCTTAATTAAACATTTAAAATTTTTTTGTTCTTCCAATCTTCCTACAGATACAATTTCATGGTCTCTTATTCCTTGATATGGTTTTTCAATTATGAATTTATCATTAATTGGGTTTGGTATTATTTCACTTGGACATTTTATTATCCCTTCAAAAAATTTCTTTGCTTCATTAGTTTGATAAATAATACCGTCTGCTTTTGGATATAGTTTTTTCATAAATGTATTATTAATAAAATTGTTATACTCTTGATTTGGATCGTTTCGTTCACTAATTATAACTTTACAATTCTTTGGCTTACTTAATAATACGGTAAAATTACTTTTTACTAAAAATGATATTATAATATCTGGATTTATTTCTTTTAATATGGATTTAAGCTTCTTTCTTCTTCTCAACAATTCGAAAACTTTTTTTATCTTATTTTCTTGATAAATTTGCTGAACATTTAATTTTTTTGTTTGTTTATCTAATGAATATATTATTATATTATCATTTGTTTTGTATGCTTGAATACTATTATACAAGGTGATTATATATACTGTATATTTGTCGGAAAAATAATTAGCAAGATTGGTTATTACTCTTTCTGCTCCTCCCTTTTCTAAAGAATTAATGCAAAATACTATTTTTAATTTATTCATTATAAACACCTCGTTTTTTTGTATTATTTATTATTCATGAATTGATGATAGAAATCATCTCTTTTTTTATCTAACAATATTTTATTATATTTTTTAGTAAAGTTTATGTTATTAATCCCCTCATTTAAAATCTTTTCTCTACTCATGTTTCTTTTCAACAAATTATG
>CACZRR010000086.1 GCA_902783595.1 uncultured Bacteroidota bacterium | reverse complement strand
TCAGACCCTGAACATCGACAGCGCTTCGTTCACCGACATCCACAACTATGCCAAGCAGCAGGCCGGCGAAGGCGCCAGCCAGGAGAAGATCATGGAAGAGGTCAAGAAGGAAATGCTCCTCAATGTGGAACTCCAGGGCAAGCACCGCAACCGTCGCACCGGTTCTGGTGGTATGCTCCTCGGTAAGGTCGAGAAGATCGGCGATGCCTTGAAGGGCAAGATCGACCTCAAAGAGGGCGACCGTATCGCTACCCTCGTCAGCCTCTCGCTGACTCCTCTCCGTATCGACGAAATTCTCGAGATCCGTCCCGAGGTCGACCAGGTCGACATCAAGGGTAAGGCCATCCTCTTCGAGAGCGGTATCTATGCTAAGATCCCGACCGATATGCCCGAGAAACTCGCCCTCTCCGCTCTCGACGTGGCCGGTGCTCCCGCACAGACAGCCAAACTCTGCCAGTACGGCCAGACCGTGGTTATCCTCGGCGCAGGTGGCAAGAGCGGTATGCTCTGCTGCTATGAGGCTAAGAAGCGCGTCGGTGTCACCGGTAAGGTCATCGGCATCGCCAACAGCCCCAAGAGCACCCAGCGTATCAAAGACCTCGGTTTCTGCGATATCGTGGAGAGCGCAGCAGGCATGACCCCCGTGCAGGTATATGAGCTCGTCGAACGCCTAACCAACGGTAAGATGGCCGACGTCACCATCAACTGCGTCAATGTGCCCGACCAGGAGATGACCGCAGTGCTCTGCACCAAGGATGACGGTATCGTCTACTTCTTCTCCATGGCCACCTCCTTCACCAAGGCAAGCCTCGGCGCCGAAGGTATCGGCAGCGACGTGAACATGATTATGGGCAACGGCTACACCAAAGGTCACGCCGAGTTCACCCTCCAGGAGCTCCGCGAGAGCCCCGAGCTGCGTAAGATCTTCGAAGAACTCTACGCATAATAATTCCAGGGAACCCCTAGGATGGCCTAGAGCATCCTGGGATAGCCTAGAAACAACCTGCGGGTAGGGGAGACCCTCCCGCGGGTTCCAGAATCCTAAAGAAAAAAATAGCTATGAAAGTGAACCGCAGAAAAGAACTGTTTCCCAATGTCTCCGACGAACAGTGGAACGACTGGAAATGGCAGGTGAAAAACCGTATCGAGACCTACGAGCAGCTGAGCCAATACTTTACCTTCGCACCCGAAGAGGCAGAAGGTATCAAGAAAGCCCTGGCCAAGTTCCGTATGGCTATCACTCCTTACTACCTGAGCCTCATCGACCCCAATGACCCGTACGACCCCATCCGTCGTCAGGCCATCCCCGCAGGCCCCGAGTGCAACATCGCACCCGCCGACCTCAACGACCCGCTGCATGAGGACGAGGATTCTCCCGCTCCCGGACTCACCCACCGCTACCCCGATCGCGTGTTGTTCCTCATCACCGACATGTGCTCCATGTACTGCCGCCACTGCACACGCCGCCGTTTCGCCGGCCAGAAGGACGACGAGAGCCCCAGCGAGCGTATCGAGAAGTGCTTGGCATACATCGAGCGTACTCCTCAGGTGCGCGACGTTCTGCTGTCAGGTGGCGACGCACTGATGGTCAGCGACCAGAAACTCGAATACATCATCCAGCGTCTGCGCGCAATCCCCCACGTGGAAATAGTGCGCATCGGTAGCCGCACCCCCGTGGTATGCCCGCAGCGCATCACCCCCGAGCTGTGCGAGATGCTGAAGAAATACCACCCCATCTGGCTCAACACCCACTTCAACCACCCCAACGAGTTCACCCCCGAGGCTGAGCAGGCCCTCGCACGCCTCGCCAATGCCGGCATTCCCCTGGGCAACCAGACCGTCCTGCTGCGCGGCGTGAACGACTGCGTGCATGTGATGAAGAAACTGATGCATGAACTCGTGCGCAATCGCGTGCGCCCCTACTATATCTACCAGTGCGACCTCTCTATGGGCCTCGAACACTTCCGCACACCAGTCAGCAAGGGCATCGAAATCATCGAGAACCTCCGTGGACACACCAGCGGCTACGCCGTGCCCACATTCGTGGTCGACGCACCCGGCGGCGGCGGCAAGACACCCGTCATGCCACAGTATGTCATTTCGCAGAGCCCCGACAAGGTTATCCTCCGCAACTTCGAGGGTGTTATCACCACCTACACCGAGCCGCGTGAGTATCACGAGGAGTGCCACTGCGAAGCCTGCGAGGCTAAACGCCGCGTGGATGAAGGTGTGGCTAGCCTGCTCGAGACCGACCGTATGGCCCTCGAACCCAGCCACCTCATGCGCCACGAACGTAACGCAAAGCGAGAGCAGTAAAAGCTTGCTTTTAGTGCCGAGCCAAAGTTACGTCAGTGCAACTAGCGTAACAAAAAGCATTAATGAAGCGGAATGCTGAAAAAAAAAGGTGGAAGGTAGCGTGGCTATTCTTGGCTGCGCTACTTTCCACTTCTCTTTTTCATTTTCCTACATGTAACGCACAGATAGCCGGTCTCGACGCACTCACCGTCCTCGACCTTAGCGCCCAAGGACGTACGTCGGCTTTGGGAATGGATTATCTGGCTCTCTTTTCCGACGACCCCACGGTCGCCATCGACAACCCTTCGCTGCTTCACACCTCTATGTGTCACGTGGGCACGATGAGTTTTGTCAGCCTTTTTGAAGGATCGTTGACCGGATCTTTCGCCTATGCACACTCCTTTAAGCATATCGGTCCATTGCTCTTTACATTCCGATTCAACAACTATGGCGATTTCGATGCCTATAGCGAGGAAGAACACTATGAGGGCTCTTTTACGGCGTCCGACTATGCCTTTACCGTCGGCTACGCAATGTGGCTCGACTCTAATTTCAGCATCGGCGCTACAGTTAAGCCTGTGCTGTCGCAGTACGAGAACTATTCGGCAATCGCCGTGGCTTTCGACGTGGCAGGCAGTTACGTGAGCGACAACCGTCGCTTCACGGCATCGGCAATGCTGCGTAATATGGGGGCTCAAATGACCACATTCGATGGAACAGTGGAGCATATCCCCTTCGAACTCTCAGCAGCACTCTCCTATAAATTGGAGAAGGCCCCTTTCAGATTCTTCTTATCTCTCGATGAACTGCAGACATGGGATCTGCGCTACGAAGACCCGTTCAATCCCACCACCGAGGTGGACCCCTTCACAGGTGAGAAGAAGAAAGAAGGTTGGCTGGAAGGAACGCTCGACAACCTCTTGCGTCACATGCGCATCGGCGTCGAGTTCACCATCGGACGCGCCTTCTTCGCCCGCCTGGGCTACAGCTATCGCCAGTCGGCAGAAGTGCAGGGCTACGACGCGTTCGACATGAGCGGAATCTCCTTCGGAGCAGGACTGCGCACACGACGCTTCGAGTTCTCTTTCGCACGACGCAACTACCACCTCTCTCAAGCACCCAATTTCTTCACTTTCAGCTATAGATTCTAACCGTTAGCTTTGTATATGCCAAGCATCTGTTTTATCGCCTCAAACCAGACGGAGCCTTACTGGAACCTGGCCGTGGAACAATATCTTGTTGAACACACTACGGAACCTACACTCTATCTTTGGCGCAATCACCGCACAGTGGTGATTGGACAGAACCAGAACCCCTATAGCGAGGTCAATGTCGAAGCCCTCGAGACTGACGGCGGCTACCTGATGCGCCGCAAGACCGGCGGCGGCGCTGTATACCACGACGACGGCAACCTCAACTTTTCCTTCGTCGTCCCCAAGGATCTCTACGACCAGCAGCGCCAGTTCTCGGTCATACAGCACGCCGTGGAAAGCTTCGGCCTCCACACCGAACTATCAGGCCGCAACGATATTCTGACAGAAGGGCGTAAGTTTTCCGGGAATGCTTTTTCCAAGGGACGCATCAACGACCTGCATCACGGCACATTGCTTATCTGTGGCGATATGTCGGAACTGGCACGCTATCTCATGCCCAAGCCCGCCAAGCTGCAGAAACACGGCGTCGCCTCGGTGCGCAGCCGCGTGGTGAACCTCGCCGAACTCAACCCCGGAATCACCCCCGAGAGCATTGCTCCAAGACTCAAGGAAGCTTTTCTCTCCGAATATTCTGAATACTCTGAATATTCAGAAAATCCCGATTTCTCCGAAATAATCAAGCGCCCCGAGGTCCGTGCCCTCCACGACCACTTTGCTTCTCCCGAGTGGAAATATGGCCGCTGGCGCACCTTCACGGCTCAGCGCAGCGCCCAGTTCGACTGGGGTGGGGTGGAGATTGCCCTCACCGTCGATGAGACCCGCGACATCATCACCGACGTCCAGATAGCCTCCGACGCCCTCGACCTCGCCGCCCTCGATGAGGCCCGACAACAGCTTGTCGGGGCTTCGTCGAATGTTGTTCCGCAGAGCGACAACCCTGTTTTGAAGGATATCTTCAGTCTTGTTTATTCAGAGCAATAACCAGATTGCATAAAAAAGGACGAAGCGCCAACTACCTTTGAACGGGATAGATTACTTTCTTTGCGCGAGGGTTTGTCGTGTGCGATTTCGCCCGATAATGATGAGTCGTTCCGATTTGTCGTAGTCCATTCCGCTCAGCCTGTTCATCTGGATGTCCATCAGAATGTCGGGTTTCATTAGCTCAATCATCAGCTTTGAATTCTGGCGAATCATCAGTGAACTGGCGCGTGTCAGAAGTGTGATGTAGTTCGGTGTGCGGGAATTCGGAACCATCCTTTTGAGAGGGTTGAAACTGCGCCTATTGCGCGAGGCTATCTTCAGCTGCGCCTGTCGTTGGCCTTCGTAGTCATGGCCACTCACATCCACTCCCACCAATAAGTCGCCTTCGTGGCGTTCCACACGATTCAACGGTAGGGGATTGGTGACGCCGCCGTCAATGAAAATGCGTCCGTCTGGACGTATAGGATTGAGAAAACCGGGCAATGAGATGGAAGCTCGGATGGCATCCAGCAAACTTCCCTCGCGAAACACTATTTCTTCGCCAAGCTCCCAGTCAGTTGACACGGCACAGAATGGTATGGGTAGATTTTCGATGTTTACATCTGGCACTATTTCTTTCAAGGCATCCATCATCTTGTCACCTTTTATCAGATGATTGAAACTGAAAGAGACGTCCATCATGTTCATCAGTGTCCACTTGTCCACACTTTTCAGCCATTTTCGGAAGTTTTTTAGCTGGCCTGCGGCGTATATTCCCCCGATGAGAGCGCCCATGGAACAGCCTGCCACCGAACGGATGCGGTAACCTTGCGCTTCCAACTCCTCAATGGCTCCGATGTGGGCCAGCCCACGTGCCCCGCCGCTAGAAAGCACCAATGCTATATCTTTTTTGTCTGTCATTATGTTTTTATAACGAATCCGAATTCATTTTATTATGTTTTTTAGTTTGCTGGAAATTATTAGGTGTGTAGTCTTGTGGCGATAGAGGCTGCCTCGGCGATGTGCAGGAGGTCGGCAATAAAACAAAAAGGAAGCCGAGACCTTTGTGCCTCGGCTTCCAGCGTTTAGGTGTATCGTTGATTACAATTTTGCCTTTAGGTAGACGGGCAGCTGGTCGATGCTGACGCGCTCCTGCTGCATGGTGTCGCGGTGGCGCACGGTGGCGGCGTTGTCGCTCAGCGTGTCGTTGTCCACGGTGATGCAGAAGGGGGTGCCGATGGCATCTTGGCGGCGGTAGCGGCGGCCGATAGCGTCCTTCTCGTCGTACTGCACCATCATGTCGGGCATCAGCAGGTGCTGTATCTCGCGGGCCTTCTCGGGCAGGCCGTCTTTCTTCACCAAGGGCAGCACGGCAGCCTTGTACGGTGCCAGCTTGGCGGGGAGGCTGAGCACCACGCGGGTGCTGCCGTCCTCGAGGGTCTCCTCCTTCAGCGAGTGGCTGAAGATGGCCAGGAAGGTGCGGTCGACGCCGATGGAGGTCTCGATGACGTATGGCGTGTAGCTCTCGTTCAGTTCGCTGTCGAAATACTGCAGCTTCTTGCCGCTGAACTCGCTGTGGCGGCTCAGGTCGAAGTCGGTGCGGCTATGGATGCCCTCCAGCTCCTTGAAACCGAAGGGGAACTTGAACTCGATGTCGGTGGCGGCGTTGGCGTAGTGCGCCAGCTTCTCGTGGTCGTGGTAGCGGTAGCAGTCGGCCGGAATGCCGAGGGCGAGGTGCCACTGCAGGCGCTCCTCTTTCCAGTGCTTGAACCACTCCAGCTCCGTTCCGGGGCGCACGAAGAACTGCATCTCCATCTGCTCGAACTCCCTCATGCGGAAAATGAACTGGCGCGCCACAATCTCGTTGCGGAAAGCCTTGCCGATCTG
>CACZRR010000085.1 GCA_902783595.1 uncultured Bacteroidota bacterium | reverse complement strand
TATGCATCTTAATATGATAACTGCTGCAATAGCCAATAAAGGTACTATGCTTAAGCCTTATATGGTTGACTGTGTAAAGAATAGAAACGGCAAGGTAGTTGCAGAGTTTAAGTCTCAGGAAATAAAAAGTATTATGTCAGAAAATGAGGCAGCTATTCTTACTGACTATATGAAAGAGGTTGTTGCAACTGGTACAGCTAAGAAGATTAATGACAGTGGCATAACTATAGCAGGTAAAACAGGTTCTGCTGAATTTGCGGATTCCTCTTCAAGGTCCCATGCTTGGTTTACAGGTTTTGCTCCTGCTGACGACCCTGAAATAGTAGTAACTGTTATTATTGAAAATATAGGTTCAGGTGGTGATTATTCAGCTCCTGTAGCCAAAAGAATTATTACTGAATATTTTGCTAATTAGTCCATAATAATGTATAATATTACTTAGTATTTTTATGGAGGGACACACCATGTTAGCTAATATGTTTGGGGATTATCTGGTAGCTAATGGTAAGCTTACCAGCCAGGAACTTGCTGATGTTAAAGCTAGTCTTGGAAAGAATAGAGTTAAGCTTGGTCTTATTGCTGTTTCCGAAGGTCTACTTGACCAGAAAAAAGCAGAAGAGATAAGACGTAAGCAGGCTGTTATGGATAAGAGATTTGGTGATATAGCTATTGAACTTGGCTATCTTAATTCACAGCAGGTTTCTCATCTACTTGATATGCAGGGTAATGCATATATGCAGTTTTGTCAGGCTGTTACAGATGGTCAGTATATGACTATTGAAGAACTTGACCAGGCATTTGACCTTATGTCTAATGAATATAATATCGAAGCCTCTGACCTTGATGATGTTAAGGCAGACGATATTGATATTATTGTAAATAATCTTATGAGAGGAATGGAAGAATCGTCGCTTGACCTTCTTTCAATATTTGTAAGAACTCTCAACCGTCTTATATCTACAGACATCCTTGTAAAATCTTATGAAACAATTGCTTCATATAAGAGAAACGGCCTTTCATACCAGTGCTTAGAGGGTGATTATAATTCAATAATTACTTTAGGTGGTTCTGATGATGGACTTATTCTTATAGCTTCAGTATTTGGCTGTGAAGCATTTGAAAAAGTTGATATGGACAGCCTGGATTCAATAGGCGAGTTCCTTAATATAGTTAATGGTTTATATGCTACATCTCTTAGCTATAGAAATATCAATGTAGAGCTTATGGCACCATCACTTAATGAAGGCGAAACGTCTTTACCATTTGAAAACCTTTACAAGGTTCCAGTTGTTATTGATGGTAAAGAGATTGAAATAGTATTAAAAGTACAGAAATGAGGTTATGGTAATGGCTAAAATACTTATTGTTGATGATTCCCGTACTTCAAGAAAGATTCTAAAGAATATATTTGAAAACAACGGTTATGAAGTTGTTGGAGAAGCAGTTGATGGAAAAGATGGAGTAGAGAAGTTTATTAAACTTGATCCTGATATTGTAACTCTTGATATCACTATGCCGGTCCTTGATGGCGTTAGTGCCCTTAAGGAAATTATGAATATTAATAAGAATTCAAAGGTAATTATGGTTACAGCTGCCGGACAGCAGAACAATGTTCTTGAAGCTATTAAATATGGTGCTTCAGAATTCGTAACCAAGCCATTTGAGGAAGACGTTATACTTGATGTAGTGTCACGCCTTACGGAGGATTAAACAATGATCGAAGCAGTTAGCTGCGGCGGCATAGTTATATTTCGTGGCAAGATATTACTTTTATATAAAAACTTTAAAAACAGATATGAAGGCTGGGTTCTTCCTAAGGGAACTGTAGAAAAGGATGAGGAATATCCTGAAACAGCTCTTAGAGAGGTAAGGGAAGAAACTGGCGTTAGAGCTTCAATAGTAAAATATGTAGGTAAGAGTGAATATTCTTTTAATGTACCTGAAGATACTGTTGATAAGGATGTTCATTGGTACCTTATGCGTTCTGATAATTATCACAGCAGACCTCAAAGGGAAGAATACTTTGTTGATTCTGGATATTATAAGTATCATGAAGCTTATCACTTACTTAAGTTTTCTAATGAGAAACAGATTTTAGAAAAAGCTTATGAAGAGTATTTGAGCCTTTCAAGAAGTAAGCTTTGGCCAGGAAACTAATCTATGCACTACGCTAAAGATCTTTATGTTAGCCCATCTATTGGGTCTAAAATCAAAAAGATTATTAGAAATATTAAACATGGAACAGGTAATAGATTCGAATATCTCGTTTACTTTAATGAGAGAAATAATCGTCTTGAATTTATGAGAGCCTATTATTTTTCCCAAAACTATTTCAAGGATTTTCCTTTTGAGATTAAGGCTGTTACCTCAACATATAAAGAAGCACTGGAATACATAGCTGGTGTAATATGTACTAATATGTGTGTTTCTTTAGATAAAGCAGAGGAAGAATGATATTAACTATATTAAAAATAATAGGAATAGT
>CACZRR010000084.1 GCA_902783595.1 uncultured Bacteroidota bacterium | reverse complement strand
GACCAAAAGTTGGTACTGTAAGTGTATCTCCAAGAGGAGATTGGAGAATGCCTTCTGATGCTGATAGTACAGTATGGAAATTATTAGTAAAGAACTTAAAATTTTAAGTTCTTTTTTATGATATAATTAAGAAGAAACAAAGAGGTATATGATGGATAAAATTGATGAAACCTTAAATACTTACTCTCACCTCTTTAAAAATAAGATGAATGAGATAGTAAAAACGATGAATAATCTCGAATAAAAAACATACTTTTTGGCTCAAAGTGAAATGTAAGAGCCGTTCTTAAGAAATATGAAAATGCGGAAACCCTTGATATATATAAACAAAATGAGAGATATCATTAATAAATATCTCTCTTCAGGGGAGTCGCTTTTTTCGGTTCATTTGCGTTCATTTTGTGTTAAAACTTGGTAAAAAGTGTTAAAATTTGTTATTTTTTGTTAGTTTATGTTATCCTATTTTATTTTTTTCTTACCTAATTCTTACCTAAAAAATATTATTTACTTCCATAACTTCCACTTTCATATTCACCATTATTTCTTGAAATAGTTATTTCAGGAATATATGTGCCTATATTATTAAATAATTCGATTATTGACCTAGGATTGTCGATTAATTCTTGTTTATGTTTATTTAAATATTTTTCAACTAACTTACATATTGAATTTTTGTCTTTTATGATGGTAAAATCATTATTCTCTTTTAACTCAATTTGATTTACCTCAAATTCACCATTTCTTAAATACACTATTATTTTCATATCATGATCAGGATTACTTATTACATTGACATCAAAAATACCATATGCCAATAAACGATTACTATTTGATTCTTGTCTATTAGTATTTTTTTCTGGTAAAGATTTATTTAATTGTTCTACTCTCTTATATAATTCTAAATATTTTACTCTTTCATCCGAATCAACAGCTTTTCCATTTTCTATATATACATATGAATCCGAATACATAATTCCTAAAGTAGATTGTAATAATGTATCTTTTGCTGTTAATGAATTAACCTTTTTTTGAAATGCTTCAATAAAAATACTGTCAAGTATTTTTTCATACTTATATACTTGATCCAATTGATACTGATTATTATATGCTACGCTAACAGTTTGTAATAATCTTACAAAAAAATTGTTAGAATTAATAGGTGCTAACCCATTTTTTATGGTTTCATTCGTATTCATCTCATACTTATCAATTATTTCCTTATATGTATTACAAAATTCATTAATCATATCATTTTTACCAAAATACATAGAATTAAAAATTGCTTGTCTTGATACTAAAGATCTTAGTTGATAAAAATATTTACATTGTTGATAACCATTAAAACAATTTCTTCTTAATGATGTTTTACTTCGTCCATTAGAATCAGTTCTAACATTTTCATTTAATAATCCACTTTGAAGATTTAAATCACTCAAATTATAATTTAAAACTCCAGAAAATAATGATGCATACATTTCATTTAATCCCTCTCCAAATGCTGGGTTGCTTTCAAATGGACCTCGCATATATGAATTTGAAACATTAACAAATCGATTATTTAAATCGTATTTTGACTTTAAGATAGAAATTAATTGATTTCTAATTTCTTGAGTTCTTTGAGGAAATCTATCATTATCTCTTTTATTTTGAAATGCATGACCACTTTCATGCATAATAGACTTAATTCGTTGATGCATTAAAAAATCATCTGAAAACAGTCTAGCACCATCACTACTAAATCTTTTATAATATTTATCATATCTTCCAATAGATAGTTGTAATTCTTTCTGATTATGCTCATATCCATTTCCATGAACTGAAGTATCTATCATTTGAATATTTTTAAAAACTCTATTCAATAAAAAATCTAATAATGAGTAATAACCATTTTCTGGTTTTAATATATTTAATTCATCATTTTCTTGATTAATAGAAACCTTTTCTATTTCATCACTAAACTCTTCATAGTTTTTTTCAACATTATCAAATATAGTGTTTATAACTAAAGACATATATTCATTATTATTGGAATTAAATATTTGCATATAAGCATTTCTAAAATCGTTTAACTTTTCTTTTTGTGCAATTGTTAGTTTCATACTATCACCTACTGTATAAGTATATCATATTTAAACCAAAACAGGTAGAAGTGAGCACATATTTTTTCAAATCTATAAATAACAACAAATATCACACATTTTTAGAAACATCAATGCTTTTAGGTAAAAAATAGGTAAGAAAAAGTTTACCTAATTCTT
>CACZRR010000083.1 GCA_902783595.1 uncultured Bacteroidota bacterium | reverse complement strand
CTACTGCACCGCCCTGAGCTCCCTCACCAGCGGCCGCGGTACCTTCACCATGACCTTCAGCAGCTACGAGCTCGTCCCCGCCGACGTCCAGCAGGCCCTCCTCGAGGCCTACGAGGAAGCCGCCGCCGAGGAAGAGTAACCGCGTGCTCGCGGAGAGCAATAATGCTACGCAGTTTATTGTCTGCGCGATCCATACAACAGCAAAGGGTGTCCTTATCGGGCACCCTTTCTTTCACCTCTTCGTTCGGCGGACGGAGATTTGTGTCCGCCCACTGCCTCCCTTCTATGTGGGTTCTATATGCCTTCTTTGTGCCAATAGCAACAAGTTGAAATTCAGCTCAATACACAAAAAGTCACGAAGAATACATAAAATGCTAGTTTTTAGCATTATCATCCCATGATCCTTCGGTGGTCTTTCGGTGATGTTTCGACAGTGCAGCCCCGATGTTTCTTCTTTATGGATTTGATCAAGCCATGTTCGTTAGAGAACCTAATCATCATCTTCGTCGCTTTTTTGATTAATTGCAATTGCGTAACCCTCTGCTGCAGCTGCGATGTAGAATCCTATAGAAACAGCATCTATTTCAATATAACTCAAATACTCTCCAAGAAAGCAGGATACAACAGAACATATCGCTGCAATAATGCCAAACAAGAAAGTTTCGCCTCGTCCAACCCAACGCACAGAGAATCCAATTATTGCGCCAACCGCAATTGCGTAGTATGAATGCTCAAAATTGGTGTATTCCACTATGACTGTCCAAAGCCATGTGCACAGGATACCTGCTGCAACACCTCCAGCCAAAGCCCCCAAGATATACCCCTTCGGCTTTTTTTCTTCGTACTCCTTATCGGATTCAGCTTCATCATCGGTTAGCCACTCACCACAATGTTTGCATTTGATTGCGGCGGCTGCAATGACCTCACCGCAATATGGGCATCTCCGTTCCTCTTGGACTTCTGTTTTCGTTTCTTGTGTGGGAATTTCAACGGGTGGTTCTTTCTTTACGGTTTCTATTTGTAGCCCATCGTAGTGAGAACACGATGTTTCGTCAAATTCTGGCTGGCGACCATAAAAGGAACACTTTAGGCCATAAGCACTATGTCTGATTTTTGTGCATTGAAGGCACTCTTCTTTTTTTGCCATAATATATTAGTTTATGTATTTCTTCAAATATCGGGTTATGGATGATTCTTCTGGTTGGCATGACCATGATTCTCCATAGGTAAACCTAAAGAATACTCCTGTATTAAGTTCTTGGAACCGCCATACTTTTGTGTCCGAAGAAGTGGCGAGTTGTTGGTATTCTGAAATAATTACAGCAGTTCTATCGTATTCCGCATATACCTTTTTTGCTAAATCTTGGAATTTGTGATTGGGTGTATTCGAAACTTTTTGCAAAACAGCCCTATACCCTTCTTCGCTTTCTTCGGCAAGCCACAAATCAGACATGGCTTCATCAAATTTGTCAATCCTATTACAGTACTCATCCCATGCATACGAGTAGAGCCCACCGAAATCACTTGCAGTTAAAGCCACGAACAGATTGTCTTCAAATGCATCTGAATATTGCTTTATCATCACATCACATATCGATATTTCATATTTGACAATATCCTCAATTTCCGTTTGATAATCTTCGGGGGTGGTGGTTTGACTAATAACAGCATCCCTAAAAGAGGAAAAATCACAAGAAGCATAGATAGTTGTGACAACTAAAAGCAACAAGTATTTTGCTCCTCGCTTAATACAAGTCAAGATTATATTGTCCATACTGGTATTCGTTATAGAGTTCCTCCAATTGTCGCGCATATTGATTCTGCTCTTCTAAAACATCTTCCAGGTCAGTTTCATCAGATATTTTAATGGTAACATTTCCTTCTTTATCCAATGTCGCCATATATCTGTATCCTGTATTCAACTCGGTATATCTCCACATTTTAGTTTTTCCAGCGACCTCCACGGTTTCAAATTTGCTTAAATCCACACGAATGGATGCCATTTTCTTAATGACTTTATCCACAGCCTTCCGATCCACACTGCCTTTAGTGATTTTCTCGTTTACTATTTCCTCATCATAAAAAGCACCATGACAAATATCATACGCTTCTTTTATCTGTTGAATAGTCCACTCACATTGGGATTTTATTTCATCAGGACTTTCTCCACTTCCAACGAATCCCCTTTCCGTGAATATTCCGTTGTCAATACTTTCCTGCATTGCATCAACAGCATTTGACAATTCTTCTGTGATACATTCTAAACCTGCGAGTTGTGATTTCGTAAGACCTTCAATAACACCAATCACTTTTGGGGATGGTTGCCGCTTGCTATCACAAGATGAACATAAACCGATAGTGACAGCAACAACTAGAATAAAACTTATTCCAAATACTTTTGTTTTCATCTTCTTATTGTTTTGTTCAATCAATATATCCATTCTCATCAGGTGTAATCAAATGAGTTGGTTCGTTTTGTTTCCTTTCATACGCATTATTAAATCCTGTAATGGCTTTCTCCAGTTTTTTTGAGATAGCTTTCTCTGATTCCTTTGTGAAACCAACAACAATTAGGTCTTCTTTGCCGCTTTTGTCTAATGTGGCAGAGAAATGATAGCCAGAGAACATTTCTGTGTAAGTCCACATTTTCTTCTTCCCCGAGACTTCCAACGGGGTGAAATCGCCAAGAGCAATGCTTGTCTTGCTTGCTTTTTCTCGGATGTCTTGGGCTATCATGGACTCTATACCCCAATCGTCAAATGCATTCATCGAAGTATCATCAATCATCTTTTCCAATACAGCATCAACCGATGAAAGATAATCCTCGAGTCTTTTCTCTACCTCGTAAGGGAGCAATCCATTTCCATCCAGAGCCTCGATGGATGTTTGCACAAAGTTGAATGAACATTCTACAGCAGCAACATGCAGTTTCGTAATTTTCTCAATTTCGTCGGTAATTTGGGGTGATGGCTGATTCCTGTTACAGGAAACGACAATGACGGATGTAACCGCCATAAAAAACATCAGTAGTTTTTTACTTTTTATCATTTTACAATCCCT
>CACZRR010000082.1 GCA_902783595.1 uncultured Bacteroidota bacterium | reverse complement strand
GCCTTCGGGATTCTCCTGCGGGGTATCCATATAGCGCTCGCCATACATTATCTCATACCACTTCCAGTCGATGACGGGGCCACCGGCACAGCCCACCTTGAACACCTCGGGATGTGCCAGCTTCATGGTGATGGTCATGAAGCCGCCAAAGCTCCAACCTTCCACGCCCATGCGCTGCTGGTCGACGAAGGCAAGGCTCTTCAGAAACTTGACGCCCTCCATCTGGTCGGCCATCTCTATCTCGCCGAGGTGACGATGTGTGCAGCTCTCGAACTCAAAGCCACGGTTGTCTGTGCCGCGGTTGTCGAGGGTGAAGACCACATAGCCCTGCTGGGCAAGGTACATGAAGTATAGGTTGCCACCGCCGAGCCAGCTGTCGGTGACGAGCTGCGAATGCGGGCCTCCATAGACATACACCAGCGTGGGATATTTCCTGCCCTTCTCCATATTGGGAGGGGTGATGAGACGGTAGTAGAGGTCGGTCTTGCCGTCAGCAGCCTTTATGGTGCCGAGCTTCACGCCAGGCATAGCATAGTCCTTCATCGGGTTCTCGGCCTCAAAGAAGGTCTTTATGGGGTTCTTGTGCTTCCAGTCGCGCAGGTCGGCGCGCATGGGCACATTGACACTGCTCCACATATCGACCCACATGGTGCCCGCCTCGTTGACGACCACGCTATGGGTGCCGTGCAGACCGTTTTCGGTCATAGTCATGCACTCCATCGTGCCCTTCTTGAGGTTCACACGATAGGCATCGCGGCCGGCGAGGTTGTCCTTGTTGGCATAGATGATGATATTCTCGCCTTTCTTGTCGAACTGGATGAAGCCTTCAACCTCATATTCGCCCTTGGTAACCTGCTTCACCAGCGTACCATCCATATTATACAGGTACAGGTGCTTGTAGCCGTCGCGCATCGAATACCAGAGGAACTGGTCTCCTTTGGGGGTGAATATCATCGGCTCGCAAGGTTCGACGTAGCGGGGGTTGGTCTCCTCGAAGAGAACCTTGACGAAGTCGCCCGACTCGGCATTGTACTGTTCCAGCCACATGTGGTTCTGCTCGCGGTTCACCTTGGCGATATAGACATACTTCTCGTCAGGACTCCAGGCGATATTGGTGAGGTACATCTCGCGCTCATGGACGCTGGTGTCACGGGCGGTGTTGAGGTATACGAGCTTCTGCGCAGCACAGTCCCACACGCCCACCGTAACCTCATGGCTCTTCATGCCGGCCATGGGGTACTTTATGTTGCGCACTTCGGCCTCGCGGGCTTTGGTGTTGACGATAGGATAGTCCTCCACCATGCTCTGGTCCATGCGGTAGAAGGCCAGACGCGAAGCCTTGGGCGACCAGAAGAGGCCGCCGTTGATGCCGAACTCGTTGCGGTGCACGCTCTCGCCGAGGACGACGTTGTAGCCGTCGCCACGCTCCACGAGCTTGCCGTCGACATAGAGGTTGCCCTCCTTCAGCTCTACACGTTCTTCCAGCTTGGGGTCGTTGTCCTTGGGCTTGCGCCAGTCTTGCTGCTTTTCGCTGAGCTTGAACTCCTTCTTGCCGTCGAAGCCATAGAAACCTTTGTCCTCGCCACCCTTGTAGTAGGTCACAGTCTTGCCGTCGGGGGCGAAGATGAAACTCATCATCTCGCGCTGCGGATACAGGCTGCGGTCCATCAGCTGGTCCCACTGCAGGAGCTTTTCCTGCGCCATCATCGTGGCGGCACACATCACCGCCGCCAGGGTCAGTAGAATCTTTCTCATCTTATTTTTGAACGTTAATTATCGTGAATTATCCCGTTAATTATCGTAAATCAGCCGTCTCTGAATTAACGGCAATTCACGAACCAATTTACGACAATTAACGTTAAAATCAGTAATTCCGCCAGTTGCGGAAGCGCAGGTTGAACACCCCGAAGAAGGCCTCCTTGAAGATCTTCATGCTCATCTTGCTCACGCCCAGCACGCGGTCGGTGAAGACGATGGGCACCTCGTAGACCTTGAAGCCCAGACGCGTGGCGGTATATTTCATCTCTATCTGGAAGGCATAGCCGACGAACTTCACCTTGTCGAACTTCATGCGCTCCAGCACCTTGCGGCTCCAGCACACGAAACCGGCGGTGGCGTCGCACACCTTCATGCCGGTGACCAGACGCACATACTTCGAGGCATAGTAGCTCATCAGCAGTCGTCCGATTGGCCAGTTGACCACCGACACCTTGCCGCCCACGTAGCGCGAGCCAACCACCACGTCGCCCTTGCCCGAGGCGCAGGCGTCGTAGAGCCGCACCAGGTCGTCAGGATTGTGCGAGAAATCGGCATCCATCTCAATCATATAGTCATAGCCGTGCTCGTTGCCCCAACGCATACCGTCGAGATAGGCGGTGCCGAGGCCCAGCTTGCCTTTGCGTTCCACAATGAACAGGCGCTCGGGGAACTCCTTCATCAGCCGCTTCACAATGTCGGCGGTGCCGTCGGGCGAGTTGTCCTCGATGATGAGCATATCGAACTCTTTTCCGAGCGAGAAGACCTTGCGGATAATGGCCTCGATGTTCTCTTTCTCGTTGTAGGTCGGTGTAATAACAAGTGTGTCGGACATAATATATAT
>CACZRR010000081.1 GCA_902783595.1 uncultured Bacteroidota bacterium | reverse complement strand
GGGGAGAGAATAAAGGAATCGCCAGAGGGGAGAGAAAAGAGTTGGATCTATGGATTACAGCCCGCAGGGCTGGGAGAAAAACCGCCGCGCAGCGGAAAGACCCATCCATCGCCCGAAGAAGCGATACCACAGAAAAGATCTCCAGGATTTCCAAGATTTCCGCCCTTAGGCGGGGAAAAAGAACTGGATCTATGGATCTCGCCGCAGGCAGGAGAAAGAAACCGCGCCAGCGCCCGATCACTCCTGGATCGTCACCGACGAGCTCCCCCCCACGGTGCCGTTATTGCCCCCTCCGAAGACATTTCCGTGCACCTTGGTGCCCTGCTGGAGGATGACAGTGGTGTTGCTGAGAGACTTACTCTCGTTGCCGCCACCGAAGACGTTCTCGTTCACCGTCGTACTGCCGTTGAGGGTGAGGATGATGGCACCCGTTACATTGCCCAAGTCGGACAAGGTGACATCGGTGCTTGTGTAGAGTTTCTTGTTTGCCTCGTCTGCCTCATTGTTATGTTCCAGAGTACCTTGTAACCACTCGTAGGTATCGGTGGGTGGAATCGGCCCGAAATCGGAGAACACACCACTTTCTCCGTAATATGCAGATAATGGTGAAGGTTGGGAAGTTGTATAGACTTCCACTTCGTTCGACACTGCCTTATAGCCTCCACCATAAGCGCTGTGAAGTATGGTACAATTCGTAAGCGTTGAATTAACGGTTCCATCCACCGTCCCCTGGCATCCAGCCCCATAAAAGCTGCCTTCGACAGTGCAGTTGGTGAGGGTGTTGGTCACGCTGCCGGCCTTGGCCAGTGAGAACGAGGCAAAACCTGTATAGAAACGGGCTACAGCTCTATGACCTCTTGAATGCATAAGGAATTCGAACTTGTAGCAGCTACCCAAGCCGTCGTAGCCGTCTACATGCTTGAGACGACCTGTACTACCAGTATAATAACTGAAATTTGCAGAAGGATAGTTAACTTTTTTGGTGAGGGCGATATTCGCATTATCCACGTCGTTTCTATAGGTAATGGCAGTACCTCCGAATCCGGCGCCATAATACTCGCGGAAGGTGGTATGGTCAGCCGTGGTTGTCACGGTCTTGCCGCTCGCTGTCTCCATGTCGCCAAACTCTGGACCACCGCAGTAGAAGTCTACCATACTGTTGTTGATGGTCACATTGATATTTCCCGTAATACGTGCTGCCGAAGTGGTTCCCCCTCCAAAGAAACGATAGATGCGGGCATGGTCTATCTTGGCCGTCATATTCACGGTGCCGGGATTGGCACTAGTGTTGGAACTGGTCTGAACAGGCGGTTCCATATAGGCACTCAGGAATTTATGAATGCGGCCGCCGGCGCACCAGAAATAGATGTCGGTACCGTAGGCTTTTCCCTGGCCGTAACCGGTCATAAAACACTGCTCAATCTCGCCTCCTGTAACATTGACAGGAACAAGGGTATTGGCATATGTAGTTTGGCTATGATTGCCGGGATAGAACTCTTTTACGTAGGCTTTGCCTCCAATTTGGTAATAACTCAATTTCGTACATGGATTAAAACGACTGCGCACCATCTGAGTGAAATAGCCGCCATTGATAATGCAGCGGTAATTCTTGGTGTCGCCATTACTTGTATTAAAGTTGTTAGACTCTATTTCGAATTGGTCAGCACGGGTTAGTCCAGTCTCCGTTATTTCAAACCATCCACGCGGTTTCCAGATGGGGATATTGGGATAGAAGTAACAGCCATTAAGATATGACGACATGCCTAGGGGTATCATGGCAAGGAAGTCGTAGCGGGTTGGCGGAACAGGGGGACGGTCCACCGTGTGGTTGGAATACAAAGCATAGTCTGGTTCCTGGTTGTTGTCGTCATCGATGCTCATGATAGTGTAGCCTTTCCCCAACGAGCCGTTAGGTATATCCGCACCATCCCAATGATAATTGCCTACTAGCACCACTGCCTGCTCGTGGACGGTTCCTGAAGCGGACATGGCGCCCAAAGCATCATTTAGGGTATTATAGACGGGTCGACCATGATAGCTGTTGGACGTGGCTCCCGCAAGGCCTGCACGTCCGTCATAGCCACTTGTAGCACCACTACTGCTATATACTATCTCATAGTTTTCGTCGCTTAGATAGAAGGCATTGGCAAAGTTGGCGGTGATTTCGATTGCGGTGACACCATAAGGCACAATGTAGTTACCCCCCTGGGCAAAGATGAAGCCCGTATTGGAATAAAGGTCTTTATTGGTGCAATTGCGGTCGGAGACATTGTAATTACTAAACGTACCTGATGTGCCACCAGTTATTCCAGTTATCTTCCATCCTGTACAAATCTTGGTATAATCCTCGTTCACCTCAAACTCATTGGCAAAGGGCAGCACCACCTTGCCCCAGGTGAAGTCGTAGTTCAGTGTATCCATATCCGTGATGGGTAAGCTGACAGAATAGGTATTCCCCCCGATTATAACGGATACAGACAGATAGCCATTTGTGCCCATGTTGGTGAGCAATTTTCCGGCGTAGTCGTCGGTGGTGGAAGGGAGATTGTTATGGGTCGATGTGGGCGTGGTGTGCGTGTTTTTCGGCCAAGGCTCTATAATGGGGTAATCGGCCACGTCCTTCTTTAATATCCAGTGGCCTATCTCGTTGATTTCGTCCGAAGAAATATTGTTTAAATCATCTTCACTTGCCGAACCAAAAAGGAAGAAGGCGGCCAACTCACGATGGGAATTAAGGATATGGCGGTAGAAGGGGAAGCGCGACAAATACTCATCTTCTCTCACGGGCAACTGGTCGTTTAATGCCGTGTATTGCAGTCCTGACTGGTAGCGCCAGTAGTTGTATTCAGTGTATTTTGATACATTGTTCTCGTGATTGCCACCATAGACGGGCGAGATGTTGGTGGCATCTGTAACATTGCCATACATCATGCAGAGGGCAATGCGCACATTGCCCACGGTTCCGTCGGACGACACTGTACCCTCGTTTTTGCCCACGATGCCGGCGGCATAACTGCTGCCGCTCACATCGGCAAAGTTGTAGCAGTTCACCACACGAACACTGGAACCACTCTCAATCAGTCCGACAAGGCCTCCTGTGTTGGTGCCCCCGCTGACGCTACCATCCTGAACACCACTATTGTATAGTTTGGTAGTACCTTTGGCCGTATTGATGATAGCACCCACGTTGCCACTGCCACTATATGTAACGCTGCTGACGACAATGTTCTTAATTACCGCATCCTCAGCCACACCTATCAGGGCATGACCACTTAGGGTAAAAGCATTGTAATTGCCGTCGATGAAACCTTTGAAAGGATTTTCTGCCGTGCCGATGGAAGCTGATGAGGTGAAATCGTCAGCGAGAATATATCGGCCGTTCATATTTGTAATCTCTGACGAAGAACTGACCTCTACCGAAGGGTAATAGTAAGCCACCGCTGATTGGAGATAGCCCAGCTTTGTGGCAATGGCCCTGATTACCTCCGCACCCCCGGTGTTAAATGGGCCTCCGTAAGGTGTAGAAGGAGTGGCTGGCAAATCGTCGAGAGCATAAAAGATAGAGGCGTTGGGGGTGGAACAAGTAATGGTGGCAGTAGAGTTGCTAACAGAAATATTAGGTCTCTCGCATTGTGGAATAGTATAAGTGCGGACTAAGGTGGCAAAATAGTCCGTGCTTGACTTTGCGATGGCCTTAATGACTGCCACACCATCTGCAAGAGCAAAACTGACAGAGGTAGTACCCGTACCTGTATAGACGGAAGTGGTGGGGGTTGATCCATTCGTCGTATAGTAAATGTCCGCACCCACCTCAGTTGTGATGGTAATCGTTCCATCGAAGTTGTTGGTGATGGTCGGCGGGTCGATAGACAATGCAGGTTCAAGATAGAATGGGGCGTTGGCATCACTTTGGGTATATATACCGATAATACCAGCCGTATTTGTATAACCTGTAGGTCCTCCTGTCTTACCCGATTCGCCCGTAAGTGCATCTTTATTGCCACCATTAACTGTCAGCCAATTTCTGTTTGCAGCTCCGCCAACCACTCCTTTAGGAGAAATGGTCAGGTAGGTGCTGTATTCTGCTATGGTGAACAGTTCCTTGTCATCAAGATCCTCTGGAGCTATAGCCTCCAAGTGTACGCGCATACGGTCTGCATTACCTGTTGTACGTATTGTACCATTAGAAGTCAAGTATCTACCCGTTGAGGCTTGCCTAATATAATAATAGTCTTGCGTTGGATGTTTCTCAACAATCCAAATAGCATCTTTGGAATCACCAGAGTGATAATCATTAGTTTTGCACTTATAGGTGGTAAGGAAGGGCATCTCGGTGTCTTCGCTGGAGAAGTCATTGGTGGCTTGGTAAAAGCACCAACCTTCCGTAGGACACAGATAATAGTTGGTGGAGGGTGAACCCGCGTTATAACCAACGCTGCCGATATAATACACTCCGCTGTAGTCGGTCTGTGCCCAAACAGCGTGAGGGAGCAGCAGCGCGGCAAGCAGGGTGGCGAGGCGCCACCAGCGGCGGGAGATATGGCGTGATGAGGTATTCATAACTTCTATAATATATTTTATAATCGCGCAATGGAGTGATATATAATAACATACCACGACATCGCAAATTTTTCCAATCTTCAAAAGTACAAAAAAATATAATAATAAACAAAAAACGACGTTATATTTGTCGCTTCACAGGGGGGGCTATTTTGTCGTTTTTATCGCCCTCTGCATCCCTTTGATTTTCAATGTCTTCTCCACAGCTGCTCTATAGTTGCTCTATACCTGCTCTATACCTGCTCTATACCCGCTCCATGGTAGCTCCTAGTCACCTCCTAGTTCCCTCCTACATTCCTCCTTGTTCCCCTCCGTCATGAGAGGGGGAGAGGGTGGACGATGAGCTGCTCCGTAGTGCGGCTGCGCTGCTCCAAGAGAACAGGACGGCCAGCGACAATCCTGTCGATGATTTCCTGCGTGTAGTAGCGGATGGTGACGAGCTGCAACCCCTCGTTGTAGCGCACCCTGAAGAGGTGCTGCAACCGCTCGATGAGATGCCCCACGAGCTGCGGCTGGTTGTCGACACAGATGGAGAAACTCAGGGCGGTGTTCTGCATGAGGTTGACGCGGATGCCCAACTCGTTGAGGATGCCGAAGATGACCTGCAGGTTGTCCTCGGCGATGAAGGAGTAGTCGCGCGGAAAGATAGAAAGGAGGATCTGGTCGTTGCGGAAGATGTAGAGCGGCGTCTCAGGGCAGATGGTGGCGTAGTCGCCGATGGCCGACCCGGCGGCGTCGGGGGTAACGAAGGAGCGTATGTAGAGGGGGATACCTTTGTTCTGCAGCGGCTTGACGGTCTTGGGATGGATGACGGAGGCACCGTAGTAGGCCAGCTCGATGGCTTCGTTGTAGGGTATCTGGCTGATCTTCACGGTGTCGTGGAAGTACTTGGGGTCGGCGTTGAGGAAACCCGGCACGTCCTTCCAGATGGTGACGCTCTCGGCGTCTAAGCAGTGGGCGAGGATGGCGGCGGAGTAGTCGGAGCCTTCGCGACCCAGGGTGGTGGTGAGCGGCGCAGCGTCGGCGGTGCCGCCGATGAAGCCCTGCGTGAGGACGACACGATGGCCGTCGACACTGCCGAGCAGACGTCGTACGGCATGCTGCGTGGCAGACCAGTCGATGTGGGCGTCGCGGTGGTGCGCGTCGGTGATGATGAGCTGGCGCGCGTCGGCCCACAAGGTGGCGAGACCCCTCGCCTCAAGGTAGGCGGCGATGATGGTGGTGGAGAGCAGCTCGCCGTAGCTGACAACCTGGTCGTAGTTGCGGTTGTAGCACTCCGCCGAGGGGGCGAGGGTAGCACAAAGGGCGTCGAGCGACGCCAGCATCCCCTCGAGCCTCCCCTGCACGGCATCGTTCTCAGGCATCAGGTCACGCGCAATCTGACGGTGGTAATCCTCGAGCTGCCGCCGCAGCGCCACAGCATCGGCGCCGCCAGAAGCACCAGGCACCAGCTTCTCCAACAGGTTGGTGGTCTTGCCCATGGCCGACACCACGACAACCAAGGGCTGCTGAAAATCTGACCTCCGCTCTCCAACCTCAGATTGCACAATCTGCGCCATGTTGCGCACGGCGTCGGCGCTATTCACGGAGGCGCCGCCAAACTTGAATACCTTCATCTGTCTTAACTACTTAACTGCTTTCTACTTGACTTAATTATGCCAGCTCCCGCTCCATATCGCGCCGCGAATCCTTGGCTTTCAGCGTCTCACGCTTGTCATAGTGGTGCTTGCCCTTGGCAAGGGCGATGGTCATCTTGGCATAGCCGCGCGGGTCGACATAGAGCAGCACCGGCACGATGGTGAAGCCCCGCTCTTTGATCTTGACCTGCAGCTTGCGCAACTCGCGACGCGTGAGCAGCAGCTTGCGGTCACGCTTGGCACGGTGTCCCCAGTAGGCACCGAATTTATACTCCGAGATGTGCATGTCGCGCACGAAAAGTTCGTCCCCAACGAAGGTGCACCAGGCGTCAGAGAGGTTGGCTTTGCCCTCCCGGATGCTCTTGATCTCGCTGCCCATCAGCACCAGGCCGGCCTGGTACTCGTCAAGGAGGAAGTACTCGTAGGCGGCTCTCTTATTCTTGATCTCGATGATATTCTTGGCTTCCATGATATGGATGACAACGAAGAAAAGAACCGATTATTGTGTGTAGTGTTCGCCGATGCGGTCGAGCACCGTCAGCGTCTCCGCCAATGTGGGGGCACCGACAAGCGCCAGGCGGAAGGGCTTGAAACCGTAGAGCCCTTTGAAGTAGTTGCCATAGTGCTTGCGCATCTCGAAGACGGCAGTGCGCTCGCCCTTGAAGTCGACCGACGCCAGCAGGTGGCGACGGCACACCTCCACGCGCTCCTGCACGCTGACATCGCGAGGCGCCAGCCCTTCGAAGGCGCGACGGCATTGCTCGAAGATCCACGGGTTGCCGATGGCACCACGCCCGATGAGGATGCCGTCGACACCATAGCGTCGACGGCACTCCACAGCAACCTCGGCACTGGTGATGTCGCCGTTGCCGAGGATGGGAATGGTCATGCGCGGGTTGTTCTTCACCTCCCCGATCATCGTCCAGTCGGCTTCGCCGCTGTACATCTGCGTCTTGGTGCGCCCGTGGATGCTGAGGGCGGCGATGCCGCAATCCTGCAGGGCTTCGCAGAAGTCGGTGATGGGCATGGTGTCGCCACTGTAGGCGAGGCGCGTCTTCACGGTGACGGGCAGCGCACTGTGGCGCACCAGCGAGGCGGTGACGCGCAGCATCTTGGGAATGTCCTGCAGAATGCCCGAGCCGGCACCTCTGCCGGCGACCTTGCGCACAGGACAACCCCAGTTGATGTCGATGAAGTCGGGCTCACGCTGCGCCACAACATCGAGGCAGCGCAACAGCTCGTCCTCGTTGGCACCGAACACCTGGATGCCCAGCGGACGTTGCGCGGGGGTGAACACCATCTTGCGCAAGCTCTTCTCGGCGTCGCGGTTGAGGGCTTCGCTGGCTATGAACTCGGTGATGAGCAGGTCGGCACCCATCGTCTTGCAGAGCTCCCGGAAGGGCAGGTCGGTGATGTCGTCCATGGGCGAGAGGCCCACGACGAAGGATTTGCCAAAAAGGGACAGGACCGTTGGCTGCTTCTTCTCGTTATCATTATTCATGGTATCCCTCCTCATCCATGATGTCGTTGTCGTCAAAATATATGGGCTCCTCGGGGTGCTCGGCAACGCGCTGTATGGCGCTGCTGAGACCCGTGAGCGCCGCAAAGGGCGCAAACTGCGCCGCACGGCTGGCCATCGTCATGCGCGGATAGCGCCGCGAGGTGGGGTGCGGCAGATCGATGATGTCGTCGTAGCTGTGGTCACTCATGCTTTGTGTCCTCCTATCTGTTCATTGCGTTGACGGGCGGTGGCACCCTCCTCGAGGTTGATGCCTTTGAGGATGGCGTTCTTGTGGTATTTGCCTTTGATGGCGAGCATCACATCCTGCAGCTTGCGCTCGCGCGCCAAGAGAGCCTCCTCCTTCTCGCGCTGCTGCTCAGCAGCGTCGGCATCGGCAAAGAGGGTGAGCTGCTCGCTCTTGCGCTCGTGGGCTTTGGCCTCGTCGACCAGGTGCCCCACAGTCAGCGTGAGACGCCGCACGGTGAGGCGCGGATCCACCTTCTCGTCAAACAGCGCCAGCGCCGCCTCGGTGATGAGACGCGACGACGACGTGGGTTGTGCAAGGCGGCTGGTGGCATGCACACCCTTGGGAGCTATGCGGCCATAGTAGTCGACGCCGGTCTCGATGTCGTCGAAGCCGGCAGTAGCAGCACTCTTGTCGTAATTCACGGCGATGCCCACATGGTCGGTACAGAGCCGCAAGCTCACCAGCTTCAGCGCCATGTTGTCGGTCATCTCGCTCAGCACCAGACGCGCCTTGTCGAAAGGGTAGGGCTCGGCAAGCACCTGTCCGGCACTGAACGAGTTGCTCTGCGGACGGTAGGCTTTGATGGCCTGCATGGTGCAGGGCTCCCAACCCCAGGCGTGGTCGATGAGCAACTCAGCGGCTACACCAAAGAGCTGGTAGAGCAACTCCTCGCGCTCCAGCGAGCAACGCGCCACATCGCCCATGGTCATCATGCCGCAGGCATTGAGCTTGTGGGCGTAGCCACGACCTACACGCCAGAAGTCGGTGAGGGGTTGGTGATCCCACAGCTGGCGGCGGTACGAGGCTTCGTCGAGCTCGGCAATGCGCACGCCATGCTCGTCGGCAGGCACACGCTTGGCCATGATGTCCATGGCTACCTTGCACAAGTAGAGGTTGCTGCCGATGCCGGCGGTGGCGGTGATGCCCGTCTCGCTAAGCACCTCCTTGATCATCTTCTCGGCAAGCTCGTGGGCGGTGAGGCGGTATTTGCGCAGGTACTGCGTGGCGTCGATGAAAACTTCGTCGACGGAATAGACGTGGATGTCGTCGGGAGCGATATAACGCAGGTAGATGTTGTAGATGCGCGCACTATAGCGTATGTACAGCCCCATGCGCGGCGGCGCCACATGGTAGGTGATCACCCAGTCGGGATGCGCCGCCAGCAGGGTGGCATCCGCCGACTCGGTGGCCATGACGCCACCCCGCCGACGCTTCCGCTCGTTGTTGAGGGCGCGGACGCACTCGATCACCTCGAACAGACGCGACCGACCCGACAATCCATAGGCTTTCAACGACGGGGTGACAGCCAGGCAGATGGTCTTCTCCGTGCGCGTGGCATCGGCCACAACCAGATGCGTGGTCAACGGGTTGAGACCCCGCTCCACACACTCGACAGAGGCGTAGAACGACTTGAGGTCGATGGCTATATAGGTGCGGCGCTCAGGCATGTTAATAATGACATATTCAAAACGCCACAAACACAAAAATATTGTGTGTCGAACGTGGTGGCTTTCATGTCGAGAAAAATATGTACATTTGCAACGAAAACGTGACGCTATGAACAAGACTATTACCATTGACTATCAGGAATATAACTCCGTCGCCGAGCTGCCTGACGCCGACGCCGCGTTGCTGCGGTGCGCCATTGATGCCACAGAGGGTGCCTACGCGCCCTATTCGCACTTCCGCGTGGGCGCCGCACTGCGCCTCGCCGACGGCACCGTCGTCGTGGGCAGCAACCAGGAAAACGGCGCCTACCCGTCAGGACTCTGCGCCGAGCGCACGGCGATCTTCGCCGCGTCGGCACAACACCCACAATGTCGCGACTATGAGGCCCTCGCCATCGTCGGACGCGACGCATCAGGACGCCTCTGTGAGGCGGCGCCATGCGGCGCTTGCCGCCAGGTGCTCAGCGAATACGAGGAAATGCAACGCCATCCACTGCGCATCCTATGCTTCCTCGACGCCGGCGGCGTCAGGGTGCTGCCCTCCGTGGCGGCAACACTGCCCTTCGCTTTCAAATTTTGATGCCTCAAGGACGGCAGCAGCACCTCCGCATCACCACAGAAAAGGGACGACGACAAGATTTGTCGCAACGCTCATCGTCTGATAATATGCATCTTAGTGAACGCAAAAGGGTCGACAAAACAAAAAAATTTTTCCATAAGGGTTTTTCTTCGTACTTTTGCACTCCTCTTCATGAAATAAGATAATAAAATATAATAACTAAAAAAGGCCCCTTGCGGGGATCACAAAACAAACACAACACAATGGGAATTATCGGAAGTATTAGGAAACATTCATGGGTAGCCGTGGCTATCGTGGGTATTGCCATCCTGGCCTTCATCGCAGGCGACTTGACCAAGAACAACAGAGGCATTCCCGACATGGGTAAGGTGGACGGTGTGGTGATGACCAACCAGCGCTTCAACGAGCTCGTAGAGCAGATGGAGGACAACTACAAGATGCAGCAGCAGACCACACAGGTGCCCAACGATGTGCAGAACCAGATCCGCGAACAGGTGTGGCAGAACTTCATCGACGAGACCCTCATGGATGAGCAGACGGCCAAACTCGGACTTCAGGTCACCGCCGCCGAGGTGAGCGATATGTACACCGGCCAGTTCATTCACCCCTACCTGCGTCAGAATTTCACCAATCCGCAGACCGGCCAGTACGATGTCGCCGGCGTTAACCGCCTCATCGAAAACTTCGACCAACTCGACACTCTCCAGCGCATGCAATGGGTGGAACTCGAGAAGAACGTCAAGAAGGACCGCCTGCAGCAGAAATTTGCCGCCACCATCATGACAGGCTTCTATATGCCTAAGCCCATCGCTGCTAAGATAGCCGAGTACGGCGCCGAGGCATCTAATGTGCGCGTCGCCGCTCTGCCCTACCAGAGCGTGGCCGACGAGGAGGTGACCCTCACCGATGCCGACTACAAGAAGTACTACGACGAGAACAAGGCACAGTTCCGTGTCGCCGAGGAAATGCGCGAACTCAGCTTCATCGTATTCCCCGTGAACCCCACCCCCGAGGACCTGGCTAAGATAGAGAGCGAGGTGCACAAGGCTTGGGAGGAATTCCAGACCACCACCGACGACGAGATCGCCTACTTCGTCAACTCCGAGAGCGACCACAGCTACGACTCCTCGTACGTCAAGGCCAGCAGCTTCAAGGCTCCCCTCAGCGACCAGATCGCTGCCAGCGAGGCAGGCACCATGATAGCCCCCGCCATCATCGGCAACGAGTGGACCATGGCTAAGGTGATGGCCACAGCAGTGCGCCCCGACAGCCTCCGCGCCAGCGCCATCTACATCCTCAACAGCCAGGCCGGCGCCAATATCACCACCCGCAGCGACGACCAGGCCAAGCACCTGGCCGACAGCGTCGTGGCTCTCCTCAACGGCAACAAGATGCCCTTCGACGTGGCTCTCGACCAGTTCTCCGACGACCCACAGAAGGGCGAGAACAAGGGCGACCTCAAATGGCAGCTCGACGGCAACTTCGGTTTCCTCAACGAGGATATCGTCAAGACCCCCGTGGGTCAGTGCTTCGTGGCCAAAGACCCCCGCAACATCGGCTACATCGTGGTGAAGGTCACCGACAAGACCCCCGCCACCAAGAAATACCGCGTGGCCCTCATCACCCGCGAAATCTTCCCCTCGAAGGCTACCAACGACGCCGTCTTCGCTACGGCACATAAGTTCGCCGCCAACAACCGCGTCATCGCAGCATTCGACGACGCCGCACGCCAAGAGAACCTGCAGGTGCGCAGCGCACGCGTCAACCTCATGACCGACCGCCTCAGCGGCGTGGAGAACGCTCGCCAGATCGTGCAGTGGGCCTTCGACGAGAAGACACAGGCAGGCATGGTGGCAGACCAAGTCTACGAGTGCGACAATATGTTCGTCGTGGCGGCCCTCAAGGATGTCTACAAGAAAGGCTACGCCACACTCGACCAGGTGCGTCCTATGATCGAACGCCAGGTGATCCTCGACAAGAAGGGCGAACTGCTTATGGCTCGCGCCGACGAGGCTATCCGCGCCGCCGGTAAGGATATCAACGCCATAGCTACCAACCTCCGCGTCGCAGTCGACACCATCGACAGCGTGAGCTTCAACAGCTACTACTTGGGCCGCTACGGCATGGAACCCAAAGTGCTGGCAACGATCGCCGTCACCAAGAACGGTCTCACCAAACCCATCCACGGCGCCAACGGCGTGTACACCGTGCAGGTGGACAGCAAGGTGGCCAGCGAGGGCATGAAGGCCGAAGCGGTGAAGGACCAGATGGAACAACGCTATCGCAACAAGATGCGCTCCCTCACGCAGATCCTCCGCATGAAGGCCAACATCGAGGACCAGCGCAACAAGTTCTTCTAAAAAATACCTGAATAGGATAATCAGTAAGGTGGATGGTGGAAAAACAACTCCACTGTCCACCTTTCTCGTTAAACAGAACAACGGCCGATGAAGATAAGCGAACGGTGGACCTGGCTGCGCAGCCATCCCGTGTCCGACATCATGAAGCACAAGCACCGCTTCGTGGTGATGGACACGGACACCTTCAAGGAGAAGTTCTCCTTCCAGCTGTCAGGGCCGCACCTCTTTGTGACCATCGGCATCACCGTGATAGTCCTCGTGGTGCTCACCACCGTGCTCATAGCCTTCACACCACTGCGTGAGTTCATCCCTGGCTACACCAACCCCAAAATGGTGGAACAAACCTACGCCAACGCCCGTACGCTCGACTCATTAGAACAGCAGGTAGAGGCACAGGAATGGATGATAGCAACAATGCGGGGCGTACTCAGCGGCGAAACGATGGGACACGAGGCCGACAGCATGCTGCGCGACAGCACCACCTCGCTGGTGCTCCTCGCCGAAGCCTACCGCCACTCGCATGAGGACTCACTACTGCGCGCTGAGGTGGAGCACGAGGATAACCAATACCAGGTGCGCCGCACGACGACGCAGACACAAAACAACGACCACCTCACGGCGGTGAGCCACCTCTTCTTCTCGCCGCTCAAAGGCAAGATCATCAAGGCTTTCGATATCGAAAAACGCCACCTCGGCATCGACATCGCGGGCAGTACCGACCAGCAGGTCAACGCGGCCTATAACGGCACCGTCATACTGGCTAACTTCACCGCCGACGCAGGTTATGTGGTGGCGGTGCAGCACCCAGGCAATGTTGTGACACTCTATCGCAACAACAGCTCGCTCCTCAAGCGTCAGGGCGACGCAGTGCGCGCCGGTGAGCCCATAGCTTATGTGGGCAACGCAGGATTCCGCGAACAGGGCGCCTACCTACACTTCGAACTATGGGTGAATGGGGTGCCCGTCAACCCCGAGGACTACATATCTTTCTAACACACCTCTATCCTACCACAACCCATCACGCATCCCCATGACGACCCCTAAAAAGAATATAGCCATCCTGGGTTCCACAGGCTCCATAGGTACCCAGGCACTCAACGTCATCCGTCGCCACACCGACCTATTCACCGCCGAGGTGCTATGCGCAGGCAGCAATGCCGACCTGCTCGTGCAGCAGGCACTGGAGTTCAGCCCCAACGCGGTGGCCATCGCCGACGAAACAAAGTACGTGGCGGTGCGCCAAGCACTCGCACATACCGACGTCAAGGTGTATGCCGGCATGGGAGCTATATGCGACCTCATGGAGATGACGAGCATCGACCTGGTGCTCTCGGCCATCGTGGGTGTCGCAGGACTACGCCCCACCATGCGAGCCATAGAAAAAGGCAAGGCGGTGGCACTGGCAAACAAGGAGACTATGGTGGTGGGAGGAAGCATCGTAACAGCCGCCGCCAAGCAACACCGTGTGCCTATACTGCCCGTAGACAGCGAACACTCGGCAATATTCCAGTGCCTCGTGGGCGAGGTGAGCCCGCTCGACAAGATACTCCTCACGGCAAGCGGCGGCCCATTCCGCGGATACAGCCGTGAACAACTGGCACAGGTTACACTGGAACAAGCACTACACCACCCCAACTGGAGCATGGGACGTAAGGTGACAATCGACTCGGCAACGCTGATGAACAAAGGTCTGGAGGTCATCGAGGCAAAATGGCTATTCGATGTCGACGCCTCAGACATCGAGGTGGTGGTACATCCACAGTCAGTGGTGCACTCTATGGTGCAGTTCGCCGACGGTAGCATCAAAGCACAAATGGGAGTCCCCACCATGGAGACACCCATCCAGTACGCTTTCTCTTTCCCCGAACACATTGAGAGCTACCGCCCACGCCTCGACTTCGCCATCTATCCTACGCTGACTTTCGAGAAGCCCGACCGCAGCACTTTCCGTTGTCTCGACCTCGCCTACTACGCCATCGCTAAGGGGGGCAATATGCCCTGCATCATGAATGCCGCCAACGAAGTGGCGGTGCAGGACTTCATAGATGGTCACATCGCTTTCCTCGACATCGCCGACCGCATCGAGCAAGCTATGCAGAACGAAACATTCATCGCCACACCTACACTCGACGACCTCTTTTCCACCGACCGAGAGATAAGAGACAGAAACAATAAACACAAACACTAAACAATGAACTGGATAGCACTCATCCTCAGCCTCACCATCCTGGTGGCCACCCACGAGTTGGGCCACCTGCTCTTCGCCAAGCTGTTCCATACGCGCGTGCGCAGGTACTATGTTTTCTTCAACTATAAGTTCTCCATCCTCAAGGCTAAGAAGTTTGGCGGCAAGTGGCACTTCCTCTGGTTCAACGCCACAACCCCCGAGGAGTGGGACGAGAAGAACCTCGCACCAGAAGACCAGGATAACACCCTCTGGGGCCTCGGATGGATACCCCTGGGCGGATACTGCGACATAGCAGGCATGATCGACGAGACCAAGGACGAGAAGGATCTGGAGGCCGAACCGCAGCCCTGGGAGTACCGCACCAAGAACCCATGGCAGCGCCTATGCATCATCTCAGGCGGCGTGCTGGTCAACTTCATCACGGCACTGCTGCTCTATGGCGCCATCTTCGCACACTGGGGTAAGGATGAGCTGCCTATGCACAACGCTATCCACGGTTTCCAGTATGCCGACGTGATGCTCGACGAAGGGTTCCAACATGGCGATATCATCGTGGCAATCGACGATTCTCTTATCGACGACTATACGGAGGCTAACAAGCAACTGCTTCTCGGCGATGCTCGCACCGTGACAGTATGTCGCGGCGACAGCACAGTGCAGATCGCACTTAGCGGCCATCTCGCTGAACGCGTCAGCAGCGAACGTATCAGACAGCTGATGGCGTTGCGTACACCGTTTATCGTGAAGTCGTTCGTGCCAGGGTCACCAGCCGAGAAGGCAGGCATCATGCCAGGCGACAGCGTGGTGGCTATCGACGGCGTCGCGATGTGCGTATTCCAAGATATAGCCCCCGCACTGGCTGAAAAAGCTGGACAGACGGTGATGGTGGCTTTCTACAGAGAAGGACACATCGACTCCCTGCCGGTGGACATCGACGACCAGGGCAAGATGGGGGTGATGTGCGAGGGCGACATGGTACGTCTGTTCCCCAACCTCATCGTCCATACCGACTATACAATCCTGGAAGCCATACCTACGGGCATAAGCCACGGATGGAAGACCATGGTGGCCTACGTGTCGAGCCTTAAGATGCTCTTCGCACCCGGCGGCGCCAAGAACCTGGGCGGATTCGGCACCATGGCGAGCCTCTTCCCCGACAGCTGGGATTGGCAGGCGTTCTGGAACCTCACAGCGATGCTGGCACTCATTCTGGCATTCATGAATGTCATACCCATCCCGGGACTCGACGGCGGCCACATACTCTTCACGCTATGGGAAATCGTCACACGACGCAAACCGTCAGATAAGTTCCTCTCCTACGCTCAGACGGTAGGCATGGTACTACTACTGCTGCTGATGGTATGGGCCAACGGCAACGACATCTGGCGCTGGATGATAGGCAAGTTCTTCTAATCCGCCACAGCTCCCAGTATGAAGAAGATCGATCGCCTCATCCTGCGCTCTTTCATCGGACCGCTCTTACTCACCTTCACCCTCGCAGTGCTGGTGCTGCTGATGCAGTTCGTGTGGCGCTACGTCGACGACCTCGTGGGAAAGGGACTGGAGTTCACGGTCATCGCAGAGCTGCTGCTCTATGCGTCGGCCACCTTTGTGCCTATGGCACTGCCCATAGCGGTGCTCTTCGCGTCGATTATGACCATGGGCAATTTCGGCGAGAAATACGAGCTGGTGGCTATGAAGGCTGGCGGCATCTCCGTGAGCCGCGCTATGCGCCCCATGGCGATAGTGGCACTGCTCCTCACAGGTATGGCGTTCTATTTCGCCAATAATGTGATGCCGACGGCTATGCTCAAATACCGTATGACGCTATACGACATCACACACAAGAAGCCCGCAGTCAACATCACCCCCGGAGAATATTACAAGCAGCTGGACGGCTATGTGATACGTGTCGGTGGCAAGAGCCGCGACGGACGGGTACTCGAAGATATCGTCATCTACGACCACCGCAAGGGCATGTCGGATATCAATGTGATCGTGGCTCACGACGGCATCATGGAGGCGTCGGCAGACAACCACTACCTGCAGTTCTCCCTCCACAACGGCTACTCCTATTCCGAGGAGACGTCGGGCAAGAACTACCACAGCCGCCCGCTGACGACCATCGGATTCGACGAGCAGATCATCAACTTCGATATATCGTCTTTCGCCTACAACAAAAGCGTGGAGGACAATTTCAAGGGCAGCTATCAGATGATGAATCTCTCCCAGCTCGACACCGCCATCAGCAAGCTGGAGGCTTCGTTGCAACAACGTAAAGATAATCTGACCAGAGGCAACACCGCTTCGCTGCATGCATGGCAAGCTATCGATTCGATGCACGTCGCCGCTGCCAACCACCCCGTCTCGCTTGATTCACTGCTCTCGTCGCTGACGACGGAAGCGCATAAGCAGGCTTTGGGGTACGCTCGCAATGCCGCCAAGTCGGTGCGCCAGGACTGCAAGGCCTATTCCGATATCCTCGACTCAGATGAGGAATATATCAACCGCCACTACATCGAGTGGCACCGCAAGTTTACGCTCTCCGTGGCTTGCCTGCTACTATTCTTGATAGGTGCCCCCTTCGGATCTATCGTGCGCAAGGGGGGGCTGGGATTGCCACTGGTGGCCTCGGTGGGTTTCTTTGTGCTCTACTATGTGGTGGGTATGATTGCCGAGAAGGCAGTACGTGAGTCGGCACTGGGACCTGAGGGGATGTGGGTGTCTTCGCTCGTGATGCTACCGATAGGCATTGTGCTCACCCTGCAGGCTACGACCGATTCGTCGCTATTCGACGGATCAATGTGGCGCAAGGTGTTCTCAAAGATGCTCCATCGAAAATCCTAACGGATAATAAATACTCCGGCAGGATGAATAAAGAACCCGCGGGGATACGTATCACGTATCCCCGCGGGCTCTTTTAGGGTTGCGATGGACGTCAGTCGCTGTACCCGTCGCTCACGCGACCGTTGCGGTCGCGGCGGTCGGGTTTGGCGCCGCGGATGTTCTGCTTGCTGCGCTCTATCCAGCGTCTGACGATCTCCTCGGTAATGGGTGTCTTCTGGATGATCATGGCCATACGGTTGTCCTCCTTGACATTGTACTCCGTGATACCACCCACTGATACGCGCACGAAGCGTGCAGCATCCATGTCGAGCCGCTCGACCATGTGGTTGAGGGCGGCTTCGCTGCGGCGTTCGGAGAGCCACTGGTTGTGGCGGATGGAACCGGTGAGCGAGTCGGCAGCACCAATGATGTAGTACTGCACCGTGTCGTCGCTCTGGCGCGCCTCCTTGCAGAAGGCCTCAAGACGACGGCAGGCGTTGTAGTCGAGATTGTATTTGTCAAGCTCGAAATAGACGATACATGCCGGCAGGTTGAGGGCTTCGTTGGCGAGGGTCAACTCTTCAAAGATGTTGAGGGGACGGCGCTGGGCTTCCAGGTCATCCTGCGCCTGAGCTAGCAGATTCTGGAGGTCGCCGAGGGCACGGTTGATGGAGTCAAGGTGCTGCTGCTGCTCGTCCTGCTGCTGGTTGGAAAGATCCTGGATGGAGTCTTTCTCGCGCACCAACCGGTCGATGCGGTCGTGCAGGTCGCTGACGGTATGCGAGCTGCCGAAGGCCAGGAACTCATGGTAGACTTTGGATTTCTTGGACGAGTGGGTGGCAACGTCGTATTTGGTGATCTGCTTGAGGAGGTTGATCTTCACGCCTACGTTGACAGAGGGAATGAGGTCGAAGATGGTGCGTTTGTTGTCGTAGGGCGACCAGTCCCACGTCGACTCCGAACCGAAGAGCTCAAGACTCGCGTTCACAGACAACTCGCGAGAGATGATGTATTCAGCACCGAGGTTAAAGGCAAAGGCTAACTCGAAATTGCGACGGAAGTCGCCTACGTCACCGGCTTTGTTCTGTGGATTCTTCTGTGTCCCGAAAAGCATGGAGGCTCCCAAACCGATGGGTGTGTAAATGTGAAAACGCCGGTTGCGACCTGTCTCATAGCCTCGGAAGAAGTTGGTCCAGTCAATGGTGACAAAGCCCATGGCGGTAGCGGCGTGGGCACTGAAGGGCTGGTAGGGAAGGTTTCCGTCGGCATCACGGGGCAAGCCGGTGAAGTCGATGAAGGGCTGCAACGGGTAACGTGACTGACCATGAACAGTCATGTAGGAGAGTCGCAGGCTCACGGCAAGGTCGGGAATGATCCATTTGCCTATCTCGGCACGCACATTGAAGTCGAGCTTGTTATGGCGGGCGGACGACTCCACCTCGTTGCCGATGAAGGTCTGAAGGCCTCCACCCATGTTAAGCCACCAGTTGTCGAAGGGTGAGGCGATGATATATTTCAAGGTGTCGCGGTCGGCACCGAAAGCAATCACTCTTCCTAATATACCTTGCCCGTGCATCGGCAGCGATGCCCATGCAAGCAGGATCAGGAGAATAGTTTTTTTAGCCATGAGTAGGATCTTATTTCTTCTCGTTGTTGCTATTGTCGTCGTGTTGGTCGCCAGGATCGTCATCGGTGTAGCCATATCCATAGCCGTAACCGTAGCCATAGCCGTAGCCATAACCATAGCCATAGCCGTATCCGTAGCCGTATTTCCTTTCTAAAGGCATAAGCTTGCGGTAGCGTACATCGTTGAGGATGATGGCCATATTGGGGTACGACTGGTTGTCATAGAGCTCTTGCAGCGAGACGAGCTGACGTTTGTCGAAATGATTGGCACGGATGACAAAGAGGGTGTTGTCAACGAGCCGTTTGATGAAGTCACTGTCCACCACCAAGCCTACAGGCGCGGTGTCAAGGATGATAAAGTCGTAGTGTCCCCTAAGCTCCTCCATCAACCTGTCGAAGCGCCCATTGCTGACGAGCTCGGTGGGGTTGGGAGGAATAGGACCGGTGAAGAGGGCGTCGACACCGTCGCCAATGAGGTCGTGACGGACGAACTCCTGCCAGCTGTCACTCTTGCCGGAAAGGAAGGTGGAGAGACCCGGATGACGGCGCGTGTAGAAGGTGCGCGTCAGCGCTCCTTTGCGCAGGTCAAGGTCGACAACGAGGACCTTCTTGCCACCCAGAGCCATGCAGGAGGCTATGTTCGACGAGATGAAGGTCTTGCCCATGGCGGGCAGCAACGAGGTGACCATGATGACCTTGCTCCCACGATCGGTGGTGCTGCCAAGGAATTCTATCTTGGCACGCAGCAGTCGGAACGACTCCGACATGGCATCGTGATCGTGACCCGAGACAACAACGCTGCGATCGTCGTTCTTGGGACGCGAAGGTATCTCACAGAGGAAGGGAATGGTGGAGCCGTCGATGATATCCTGGTGGAATTTGACACGCGTGTCGAGAATCCGGCGGAGGAAGAATACGGCCACAGGGATGGCGAGACCCAGGAGCAAGCCCATGAGGGTGCTCTTGGATTCGTTGGGAGCAATGGGACTGCGGTTGATGCGGGCAGGGTCGAGCACCTTGCCGTTGGGCTCAATGGAGGGCTGGCTGATCATCAGCTCTTCGCGGCGACTCAGCAGGTGGAGATAGAGCTCCTCTTTGATCTTCTGCAAACGCTCAAGGTTCTCAAGGTAGAGCTGCTTCTGCGGCACCTGGCTCATCTTCGACGAGGCACTGGAGGCGACAATCTGCGTCTCGGCGATGCGCTCCTGCAGCATGCCGATATATCCGTCGAGGAGCCTGTTCATGTTGTGCTTCAGACCCACCAACTCCTCACTTTTGGCTTTGACGACAGGACTGTTGGGACTCTGGTATTTTTCCAGTTCAAGCACCAAGGAATTGTGGCGCTCGATGAGCGACATGATGTTCTTGTCGTCCAGACCGATGGTGGGGGGGATGAGGTGGCTGGCTCCATTGGTCTCGTTAAGGTGCACGAGGTAGCGCGCCTGCGAGAGCTGCTTCTTCAAGCGCTCAATCTCTTCCGACGACTGTATGCTCGATTCCAAGTACGACTGACCATACGACGAGATGTCAAGCAGTTGGTTCTCGCGCTTGAAGTTGGCCAGGGCGTTCTCCTGGGTACCTAGGTCGCTATGGAGCAGCGACAAGCGTTCGTTGATGTAGTCGTAGGTATAAGCGATGATGCGTTTCTTGTCGTTGATGGCGTCGTCGTTGTACACCTTGATTACCTCGTTGATGACTTCGGCAGCACGGATGGGCGAATGGTCGGTGAGCGAGATGTTGACGAGCGTATTCATGTCGTCGTCGCGCACCACCTGCAGAGCGGCACGGTAGTGGTCCACCACGGCACTCATGCTCTCGTGGCGCACCAGGATGGGCTCTTCGCCAGTGGCACCATGGTAGAACCAGGTCTTGTGGAGCACGATGCGCCCCACGGGTGTGGCCAGCGTGTCTTCGAAACGACCCGCCAGAGGCTCGTAGTTGTCCATGGCGACGGTGAAACGCTCGTTGTCGCCAAGTTTGACATTGAAGGCGAAGGACGACTCGTCGTCGTTGTCCACAAAGTCCACCGTGAAGGGACTCTCACCATAGAGGTCCTTGGTGCGACCCACAATACGGGTCTTGGTGGTATAGGAGATATTGAGCTTCAGGTTGGTGGCTACCTCGCGAATGGCCGACTTCGACACCATGATCTGCATCTCGTTGTTCAACGAACTGTTGTAGAGCGACCGCGTGGAGAACATGCTCTTGATGGAGGCCTCGCGCATCGTGTTCTCGCTGCTGCCTGTCGACGACCCTTTGATGAGCACTCGGGCGTTGCTAAAGTACACGCGGTTCTGGTGTCTCACGCTGTAGCCGGAAATGAAGGCACCGATGGCACCGCATATCACTAGCCAGTGCAGGTTGCGCAGGACAATGAACAGGATGTCCTTGATGTGCAGCTTGCTGCCTTTGCTTTCGCTCAGAAATGAGGTGTCAGAGCTGTTGTCGGCCATAACAAGGTTTTATTTCGTGTTTTTCAAGATGAAGAGGGAGAGTATAAGCGAGCTGAAGGAAGCTATGGTAGTGCTGATGGCAAGCCAGTACGACACCTCTTGGCGCACCAAACTGTTGTCGTAGGTGTCGGCGATGATGAAGTCGTTCTGCTGCAACATGAAGAAGGGGTCGTTGAACACCTTGGAGGAGCGTGGGTCGAGGCGGCGCACCACCATACGGCCATTCACTTCGCGCATCACAGAGAGACGGTCACGGCGCACATGGATACCTATGTCTCCCAGCATGGCGAGGGCCTCCAAGAAGGTGCAGCGCTCGTTCTGCACCGTGAGCACCTGTCCTTTGCCCGAACCAAGGTAGAATATCTTGAAGGTCTTGAAACGCACCATAACGAAGGGGTCGTCAATATAGCCGCCATCCAGCAGCCAACGGGAGAGCGAGTCCTGCAACTGCAGACGCGTCATGCCGGCAACATGCAGGCGCCCTAAAATGGGCATGTCGATGTCGCCGTTTACGTCAACCAGATAACCCTGCGAACTGTTGGCACCAAAAGGAGCAAAAGGCGCCGCCAACTCTTTGTTGCTGCTCGAGGTGGTGACGGAAATACTGAGTTCGTCGTAGGGCGCTATCTGCGCCTCAAAACGGTTCTCAATCTGTATCTGGCTGCCATGGGTGATGTCCTGTAGGTAGTTGACACGCCGCGGCGAGACGCAGGAGGTCAGCAGCACGACAGGCAAGACCAGCCATATTATTATATATTTTATGTTTTTCACGTTGCGTTATTTCTTGTAATAGCCTAAAAATGAAAAATATGGGTATTTTCTGTTACCCACAATTGTAACTGCAAAGATACGAATTTTTTTTAAAAGTGCAAAACTTTTGTTTTTCAGCAGGTTATAATCCCAAAAACGCTATAATCGTTTGTCACATATATCGTTATCAAGCACCGCTGGCCATCCGCTGGCCATCCGCTGGCCGTTTGCTTGCATCTCCCCTATGTCCGAAATGGAGGATGATGTGCTTGAGGATGGTCGAGGCGGCAGCACCGTCGCCAAAATCACCGCAAAGGACTGGCGTCGTGTTCCATAGGCGCTCTGCTGCCGCTACGATGCGGTCGGGAGCGGCGTCGGCAAGTATGGCGGCACCCGCTTCTACTATCTCTACCCACTCTGTTTCGGGACGTAGCACCACGACAGGGCGGCCGCAAAAAAAAGCCTCTTTTTGCAACCCACCGCTGTCGGTCATCACCAGCTGGCAGCGGCTGAGGGCATGGAGGGTGGACAGGTATGAGAGGGGACCGACGGTGTGGAGCACGGTGTCGTCGAGAGTGATGTGGAAGTTCCCCAGACGTTGCCGTGTGCGCGGGTGAAGGGGCATCAGCACGGCGGCACCAAGGCGTCTGGCGGCGGCGTAAAGACCTGATAGTATGTTCTCTAAACGCTCCCTGCTGTCGGTGTTGAAGTCGCGGTGGAGGGTGGCGAAGATAAAGGGACCCTCGGGTAGCGTAAGGCTGCTATATCTCTCGCAGCACGGCAGGTAGTGGCTCACATTGTCAAGCATGACGTCGCCACAACGTATCACCATCCCCTCGTCGAAGCCTTCGCGGCGTAGGTTCTCTACCGCCGTGGCGGTGGGGGCGAACAGGAGGGTGGACAGATGGTCCGTCAGCACCCTGTTCACCTCCTCGGGCATAGCGCGGTTGAAGGAGCGCAGGCCCGCCTCGATGTGGAACACGGGCACCCCCACTTTCGCCGCCGCCAGAGCGCCGGCAAGGGTGGAATTGGTGTCGCCATAGACTACCACGCCGTCATAATGCGCTGACAGCAAGACCTCTTCTATGCCCCTCAGCATGGCGGCCGTCTGGGCACCATGGGTGCCGGAGCCCACACCGAGGTTATATCTCGGGTGGGGGATATCTAATTCGTCGAAGAAGCCGTCCGACATGTTCCGGTCGTAATGCTGACCGGTATGGAGGATATCCTCGCTGATGCTATCGGCAAACTCCTCCCTGATAGCATGAGAGATAGCCGCCGCCTTGATGAACTGGGGCCGCGCCCCAACGATGGTTAATAGGTGTATCATATCAGTTGTATCATCTCCACATTCGCATGTGGAGCTATTAGTGAGTGCTGCCTGCGGCAGCGGTGCTGGTATGTTGTGCTTCTGTTGGGTTACTGCTGCCGTAGGCAGCTTTCTATAGTAGGTTCTCTCTCGTACTCCTCTGTAATGGTACGGGCACTGTTGTGGGTCCGCAGGATGATATGGTATAGCAGTTGAGTATAACTCATTGATTAATGACTATCATTCTTTTGATGATATTTTTGATATTCTGCAGGGTGGCCTCTTTTATCCACCCGATGCCGAAGGGCATCCACCGCTGCGGGTGGGTGTTGACGAGCAGATCGTACTGGTGGATGTGATGTCTGGGATCGCGTAGCGCACGGATGATGTCGTCGGTGGTGTGGAACGCTAGCCCTTCCCTCATCCACTGCTCCTGGTATTGCGGCACCTTGTCGCGCACACTCACCTTGTATCCGTCCCACCGGCGGCCCGTATCGGTGAGATACAGCGTCGTGGAGAAGTCCGTATCCAGCATCGGCTCATACTCAATCCCCAGCGCGTGTATATCGTGTTGATTCCAAATATCCTGGCTATTCCATGGTGACCGTGGACTCCCATGGGCGCACGCCGTCGTGATAGGCACTACCTTGCGTAGCCTCTCCAGGTTCTGGCAGAAGTCGTCGTAGGCAGCCGGCATATCTCCGCCGCAGGTCGTCAGGCACTCGTAGTGGTATCCCGCTCGATGTCCCAAGGAGACTATCTGCTTGATTATTGCCTCATCATAGCTCTCTGGAACGGTGCGGAAGTAGTAGGTCGCCTTAACTTCCATCTCCGCCTCTACCTGTGCGATGCGTAGCGAGAAGTTTGGTCTCAGGTCCACATCATGCCGCAGTGCGAACGCCTTATGCCCCTTCAGCGCCTCCAGCAGTCCCCTGTATTTTTCAATAGTGAAGTCCATTAGATGTCCAGTTGTTTGATGATGTGCGCGGGAACGCCACCGACGAGGGTGCGAGGAGGCACATCTTTGGTGACCACAGCGCCGGCGGCCACAATAGCCCCTTCACCGATGGTGACCCCAGGGAGAATGGTGGCATTCACGCCCACCCAGGCATTTTTGCCAATAATCGTGGGCGCAACAAACGATTCAACACACTTGGTATGGTATTCCATGGGGGTGCTATGAGCCAATACGTAGTTGTTGCCGGCCAGTGAGGCACCATCCTCAATAACCACAAAATAGGGATATGGATAGTCAAGCGTACATCCGGGGCCGATATGGACGTTGCACCCTACATGCACGCCACGACACCGTTGCAGCCTTATCCTAAAGCCGTTCCACGGGCAGCGCATGGCCCACTGGTTGAGGACGTGGTCTTTCCAACGGATAATGCCGAACCACAGTACAGAGCGGTAGCCGTGTACCTTCGCCGATGTGCGCAGGGTGCGCCAGAGTCCTTCGCGGCGGTAGTGCGGCAGCGGTTGCCGTTTCAGTTCAAGATATGCTTTCATATTTTTCTCTCTCAGAACATATTTTCAATCAGAAAGAAAAGAATAGAAAAGAAAATCATTTCAGCAGTTTCTTTTACAATCTTTTTATTCTTTTGAGCTTATAATTGATTCAATGTAATTGACGAAGAACTCGGTCGGGTCAATCATGTCGGCTAGCATTCGCTGGCGTTTCTCTTGCCATTCGCTCTTCAATTCTTCGGGGTCTCGTGCAAGCAGCTGCTCAACGTGATAATACATCTCCTCAAACTGCTGTGGTGTATAGGCATAGCAAAGCCCGTATTTGTTCTCTAGCATGTTAGGCACCGACAGGCGTCCCGCGAAGGTGTTGCATTTCAGCGCCGGCACCCCCAGCACGGCAGCTTCCGAGGTCATCGTCTGGCTGTCGCCGAGAAACATAGCACTATACGCCATCAGTGAGTGTATCTCCTCCGGCGGAACCGGCAGACGATAGGGTTCGAACTCGGATTCTATGGCTCGTTCCGACGTGATGATGACACGGCCATGAGGCTTCAGCAGGTTCACCAATGCCTCTTTCTGCTCCAACGTAAGTCCTTGCTGCCCCACATCGTGGTGCCCCTTCAGCGCCACAAACCGCATGATGAAATACCGCTCACCTTCCTGTAATCCAGCATGCTGCAATACCGTCGGATCAGGAGTAAACCGTTTCGGGTGCAGATAGGCTAGTTCGTGAGTGCCATGGTAGTATACCGCATTTTTGGTTTTGCGTTCGATGCAGTCAGGGGTAAATACGGCAGACGAATATGGGTGACTGTATTTCGTGACTAAAGGCTCTGCCTTGTCATCGTCGTCGTCAAACACATACGACTTCATCTTTGTTAGTTGTGACACTTGGCTTAGCACTAATCCACAGCTGAGACCGATATCAATATGGCGCTTTCTTACAAATTTCAGAATATGGACATCCTGTTGCACTACTGTCCATGCTTTACCTACAAGACTGTCTTTCTTGCCACCAAGATCGAGCCAAGGGGTCATCCCATAGTGTTTCATGAGTCGCTGGGCCACTGGTATATCGCGAACAGAATAGAAGCACTGATGTCCCTTGGATTTCAATGCTTCTACCAAGGGATGAAGCAAATGTACATGCCCAGGGTGTCCGATGTCAATCAGTATGTTACTCATGGTTGTCTATGTTTCGTATCACTCTTGCCGGATTGCCAGCCACAACAGTGTAGGATGGTACGTCGCGTGTGACTATGCTGCCAGCTCCGACGATGGCTCCTTGTCCGATAGTTACACCATTTAATAGTATTGCACCGGCGCCAATCCATGCATCGTCGTTTATTATTACATGGTTTTCTTTTTGCGAGATGCTCTTTGATGCATTTGAGAAATTGGAATGGGATGAAAGTATGATTGTTACGTTTGGCGCAATCGACACCCGGTTACCGATGGACAGTTCTCCTTGTTTATAGACGAAGTTGTGTGCGATGCTTATGTCTGAAGGAAGGTATACATTTTGGCCTACAGAGAATCCCTGTTTGCGTAGTGCCCAGATGCGTATTTTCAGGTAAGGCATCCTCATCATCACTTTGTAGAGGAATGCGTTTTTGATACGTATGTATTTTTCTTTTAATGTCATAGGTCTTATTTGCTTATGAGATTAATGACTGCTTTGCCAAGTTTGTATATGATAGGTCGGCAAACATAGAGGAAACGACCATGCTCGACAAGAGTGCCACCAAACTGTGCCTTGAAGTCTCGCACGCCATAGTCTTCGCCTGGGCTTCCGCCACCCATCATGTCATATCGGACAAACCCATTGTCTGCAGCATGCCGGATGGCTGCATAGTTTGCCATTATTGATGGATATAGGTCGTGATATTGTTTGTCCAAACCACAGCAGTACCAAGCATAGGCAACTCTGTGGTCAAGAATCAGAATCAGTTGTCCGCCTATTGTTACGTTTTGCTCGTTTTGGACGAAGAAATAGTTGGCAAAAGGCTCTTTTGTCAACTGTTCGAACATGGCATAAGGAGGTAGAGGTTTGTGGATCTTGTTGTGGTAAAGGTTCGAGAGAATGTCGTAGAACTCAGATAGGTGTGTTGTATCACTGCTGATGTTGACACCGTGTTCGGCGGCACGTCTGATACGCCGTCTCCGGCTTTTGTCCATGCGTTTGTCTACCAGCTCGGAATCCGTGGTATCGATATGGAAGTTGTAGTGTGGTACATAATGAAAACCGCAGTTTTCGAAAGTGCTGCGCCATCGTGAGTAGTCGTTGAGATTACGAGTCTCTATGTATATGCATCGCCGTCTGAGAGATTCGGATACTTCTTTCAACAGATGGGTCAATGCCTTGTCAGAAATGTCGTCTGCAAGCAGGGGTCCTCCGTTGATGATAGCTCGTGAGGTAAAGTGTTTTTTTATTCCCTTCTCGGCTTGGATAAGACAGACGATAACCCCTTTCAACACACCGTTTTCTTCGATGGCATAAACAAGTACTTCATTGAGATGCAACTTTGTATGAAAGTCATACATCTCTGGTGTTTGGAAAATGGTGGCTACAGGCGACTGGTCTGCCAGCGTTTTCCATTGAGTGCGGTCAATAGATGTTATGTCAGTCAGTAGTTTCATTTACTATGGTTTGGTGTTTGCCGTTTTTGCGCATAGGGATATTGTCGACAATGCTGACGAATGTTGTGGTGTTGAGGTACTTTCTCCAATAGTCCGCTATTTCACGTTTGTCGTTTTCAGAGAATATATTTGTGGGGACAATGAGTACCTCAACGCTTCCGTCATGATGACAGATCAGACGGTATGCAGCGACTGTGTCACATTTTTTGTTGAAGAAATGTGTGAGGTTGTTGGCAGAAAGAAGCGACCCGTCAGGTAATGTTATGCATTCTGACGAACGGCCAACGATACGTACTATCTTGCTGTCGCGCACTTCTACAATGTCCTTGGTGTCATAGCGTATGAACGGTTCGGCATAGTTCCATAAGTCTGTGCTTACAACTCTGCCTGTTCCGTTATCAACATGTTTCCCGTCGTCGTCAACCACTTCGATAATTCCATAATAGCCGCATATCTGATATGCATCGGCACCTTCTGTTTGATAGGTATTGGGGGTGCCTTCGCAACTGTAGGAGTCTATTACACTGCATCCGAAAGCATGTTCTATCGTTTGACGCTGAATATCGGCAAGGGTCGACCCCGTGGTCATAATATGTTTCGGAGTGTGTGTGTATCGATTATGCTTTATTCGATATAACGCCAACATATATAGTGGGTCTGGATAGGAGCGTATAAACAATGGTTTATTGTTTTCGATACTGTCCAAGATTCTGGATAATGATTCGTCAGAGATGGAACTGAATACCTCGAATGTGCAGTTGTTGATCCTGTCTTGCAGTTGCTTCATTTTACTGCTTCTGGCGCTTGATGATATTTTCATGTAGCGGTCGCCAAGGCGATAGCCGGCCTGGTACCAAGTGCGAAGTTTTGATGCCATATTCACGGAATAGGAAAGGCGTGAATCATAAAAAACAAATGGTTCACCAGTACTGCCGCTGGAATGCAACACTATTCTTTCTTTCTGAGGGAAATTATATGCCGAAAAACGTCCAATGCCTTCTTTGCGCATCAAAGCTTTGTCAACGATGGGCAGGTCTTCAAGTGATGCTGTATCTGAGGAAAGGTCGTTTTTGTGAAACCAGTCGCGGTAGAAAGGTACATTTTCTGACGCATACGACAGCAACATCCGAAGTCGCTGCTTTTGGAAATCATGCATCTGCTGGTGAGACCACGCTTCGGCATGGCGCAAAAGTCGCAGGTATTTATGTACCTGCTCACCTTTCACGAGGTCGCTCAGCGGTAGTATTAGATGTTCATGAATGAATGCCATAAGTAGAATAGATTATGTCCTTTATTCCGCACCATTGGTATTGTAAAACTTTGAGGTGCGCTTTTTTTGTAATTGCCAATGCTTTGGACTGGTTGTTTATTGTCCAGGTCATACAGTTGGCAAGGGAGGTGTGGTCGTCACTAGGTATAAGCAATCCATCGTTGCCGTCGTCTATAATAAATGGGACACCTCCGACATTGGTGGAAATAACCAAAAGTCCTGCGTTCATGGCTTCCAATAGCGATACCGGCATGTTGTCCACCTTTGGAGTGGAAAGCATTACATCTGCTCGGTTGAGGTAGTTGTATATTTGGCTATTGTCAACCCTGCCGGTAAAGGAAACATTGTTAAGTTGCATTTCTTCGGCCATCAGTTTCAAAGCCATGTGTTGCGAACCATCGCCGACAAGGGTCAGTGTGGCATCGGGAAGTTCCGACTGCACCTGCTTGAATGCACGAAGGATACACGGTATGTTGTACAGATTCTCGTGCGAGCGGACACAAATAAACCTTGGTTTCAGTGATGTGCGTTCGCGATACTGCGTTTCGTCCAACTCTATTATGTTTGGGATGACTGTGTACGGAATGTTATGGTTGTCAAAAACCTTGGCCAAAAAACCGGACAAAACTATATTTTGGTTGGTACGTGTCAGGTAGTGTCTCACAAGGCGTGGATGCCTGGCAAAGAACAGTTCGCCGCCGCCGCCATGGTAAGTTAATACAATACGTTTCCTAAGCCTGCGACCAATGCTGACACCTAGTACAGCGGGAAGAAATCCCCACTCGGAGCAACAATGTATGTGCAAGATGTCATAGTCTTTTGCAGTGCAAAGGAGCCGCATGGGAGCCAATAAGCGTTGCCAGAATGAGACTTTTGTGTTGAAAATATCTGCGAGATGTCCGTCCGTTCTCAGGTACTTCTGCAAAAGCTCTACTTGACCGGAAATGCCACCAACACCTGGCTTATAGTTGCATATTAACAGAATCTTCATCTCTTATCTCAAACAAAACTAAAGCAATCTTAATCTCAATCAGAATGAAAAGAATGGAAAAGAAATCGTTACCCTAAGAACTCCAGATTCTTTATTCTATGGATGCTATTGCCGATAGTGAATTTGTCTGTGTTGAAGTTTATGAGGTAACCAAAGGGTTTGTTTGCCAATCTGAGGTATGTCTGAAGTTGTTTGAAATGTACTTTCTCTAATTGTGAAACAGATTTTAGCTCTAAAATGATGGTATCTTCTACCAAAATATCCATTCTGAACCCCAACCCAAGATTGTTTCCATCATAGACTACATTAATGGGTACCTCTTCCTCACACAATAGACAAGCATTATCAAGTTCTATCATTAATGCTTTTTGGTAGACAGATTCAAGAAGACCGGGCCTAGTTTCTGATAAACATTCATCGCACATCCAATGATTGTATAAGCGAGATTTGTGTCCATATTATTCTTTTATATTCTTTTTATTCTTTTGAGCTTAATATATTCTGTTTGCGCTCAAAAAAGACCACGGGAACCGAGTTTGAAGTACGCCCATGCCAGTGACATAACAGGCACGATATAATACCAGATTTTCACGAACTTGTAATTTTTCGCGTCAAGCAGTGAAATGCCATAGGCTGCCATTATCAACAGTATTGGCAAACCTGGTAATAGGAAACGTTCAGAATTGGCGAATCCGCTTACCGAAATAATACCTAGATATGCGATAACGAAGGAGCCGATGAGCGACAGGTTGCGCCAGTTCTTGGTGATGAAGATGGCACTGAACAGGGCGATGAGCACAAATCCTCCAAGGAAATTACGTACGAAGTTGCCGCCGCTGAGCATCTGTTGTGTATATTGTTCATCCACGTCCACCATGGTTGGGAATGGCATTACAAACATCATGGGTGCCATAACGGTACCTGTGGCATATTGTGCCCATTGGATACCTTTGTTTACCTGGTGGGTCCTCTTAGCATTTTGGTTCTCGAAACGTTGTTCCCATACACCCTCGACCTCATTCAATATGGTTCCGCCTGTTAATGTGGTAGCAGCCAGCAGCCCCCATGCGATAAGCATAAAACGTTTCTTTTTGCCTATAACGGAGGTGTTTGTGAAGACCAGTGCGGTGACGATGGCTAGGACGGCTGAAGCTCCCAGAACTGTGCGAAACGTAAAGAGGCTGATACCCAGCAATACGGGTAATGCAATATTGAGGATGTTGTATTTCCGAGAACGTATTAGATGGTCGGCACGCTCAAGGTAGGCAACCATAATGAATATCATGAAAGCTTCTTTCAGATGAAGTCCGCAATAAAAGATGAGGTTGGGCATGAAGCAGGCTAGAATGGCCGCCATGCGCCCTGCTTCTTCTCCAATGTTTCGTTTGGCCAGTAGATATATCAGCCAGCATGTGGCGGCACTGAACATGGAGTTCACAAGGCGTGGCAGTAGAATGCTCTCTCCGGTAATTTTCGACAACAATGACAAATAAAAGACATATCCCGAGTCAGAGATGGATGTGGTGTTGATAAAAAGATAATTCCAGATATTGCCGAAGCTTGCATGTACATTGCCCATGGTCTCTTCATAGTACCATAGTGAGTCGCCTGCGGAGAACTCGAATGGTATTCCTGTCTTGGCAATGTAGAATACATAACTGAAGAGTGTCCACGCCCACCGCACCCCCAGGGCCGTAAGGAGGAGGTTCCGTATGAATTTCTCCTGAGAGATGTTTTCCCATTTGCGGCTACAATAGGAGCTGAGCAGGAAGAAGCCAACAACCCACATCAAGCCCATGGCTATGAAAGTGATGTCCATGGCATGGCGGAAAAAGACCACCGTCACTGCTGCCAAAGTTGTCAGATATATGTAAATGCCTTTAGTGGCTATTTGTTTCGGAAAAAAGGTTATCATCCCAATAACTTACGTTTCAGTTTTATCAGTCCTGTCATATTGCTTTGACCGACCAACCCGATCACGATTCCTTTCCAGCCTTTCTTTTTGTTGGCCCACGATCCTAACGCCTTGTGCTCGCAGTAGGTTTTATCAGTGCGGATATATTCACCTGTGGTATGCCGTGGTGAGAAATAGTCAACAGGGAATACATGCAGGTCTTTGTAGTCTTGTTCTGAACCATCTTGACGGAAGCCGTTGGCTACCATCCGCGCAGTGATAAACTGCACATTGGTGGTTATATCCATCGTGCCATCGGGTTTCAGGAAGTGCCTGTCTTTGTATGCATTCAGCATCTCCGTCACCCAATCACCGCCAGCCTCTGAGGCCATCACACAGGTACCAACAGGCTTGTGCTTGCTGCCCTCGAATCCTGCAAAGGCTCTCCTCTCTAGTAGTGGTTTCATCGATTGGAATACTTCCACGTCGGTGTCGAGGTACACGCCGCCTTCGTCGTGCAATGCTTTCAGTCTGGCTACGTCGCTCACGAAAGCCATCTTGCCGGCAGCGTATGCCTCTTTGGTATACGGTAATGCATTGACATCGAAGTTGTCTTCGCTCCACATTTTGTATTCCCAGTCATGCATATACTTATGCCACGATGCTATACAGTCAAGTGCCTCTTGAGGCATTGTGCCTTTACCGAACCAGCAGTAGTGTATTGTCTTGGGTATCATAATCAGTGCCGGTAAACTATCCATGCCATACATGGGTGGTTGCATAGGAAGTTCTTAAACAATGTACGTGCATTTACAACAGAACATTCTTCAAGCCACTTGCGACTTACGGGGTAACATCCGTATTTGCGGAATTTGTTGAGTGTGGCACGGTATTCTTTTAGGTTGTAACCAGCCGAAAGCATGTGGCGGCTGCACAGATATACGAATCGCATCATTTTCACCCGTTCTAGTTTGTCTATCTTAGGATTGTGGAGTCGTACGGTTGCGCTGATTCGATATTGCACAGCTAGTAATGCACTGTCTACAATCTTGCGTGCGCGCTCTGGGGTTGGCTTGTGGGTATGGCTTTGCTCCGAGTCTACAACATAGCGATACAATGGCATATTTGTCGACACAACACATTCTGCATATACATAAACCTCTCCCATGAAGACATCGTCCTCGTGAAGGTATAGGTCTTCGTGCAGTCTAATGTTATGATCAACAATTACCTGTCTTCTGAACAATGCATCGACAACATGGTAGTCGGATACTGTAGAACTCTCCAAGGCTTTTCCTTTACCACGCATGACGTTTTTGTGCATCGGGAAATCTGTCAGAGAGGAGCTGTCTTGCGATGCCACCTTTGTTGTTTTCAGTATTTTGTATTTCAAAACATCGGCATGCTCTTCTTCGGCAATCGATAACAATTTTTCAATACCGTCAGGTACAAGGTAGTCATCGGCATCCACAAACATCAGGTAATCGCCTGTGGCATTGCTGATGCCAACATTGCGTGCTGATGATGCGCCTCCGTTCATTTTGGAAATAAGTCGCACCATGGAGTGTTTGTCGGCATAGGAGTTGACCACTTTGACACCGTTGTCTGTGCTACCGTCGTCAACGACAATAATCTCCATGTCGTCAAATTTGTCAATGCTTTCAAGGCATCGCAGGATGACTGTTTCGCAATTGTATAGCGGTATGATGACGGAGAGTCTCATTAGTCAGATTATTTTACATATGCAAAGCCTGTTTTTTTGCATGTGTCGACCAATTCCTGTCGCTGGTCCACACTGAAATCAGGGTTTCGGAACGTGTATTCCTCATCAAACATGTTGTCGGCCGAAAGTTCTTTCTTTTTTGTTTCAAGGAAATCCGCCAGAGTTTTGATGACCCGCGCAGGCGCTCCCACGGCCACCGACTCTGACGGTATATCGCGTGTCACTACGCTGCCTGCGCCCACTATCACGTTGTCTCCTATTGTGACTCCTGGCAGCACAATACTATGGGCTCCGATGAATACATTGTTTCCTATGCTAACATTGGCCACGCGTGTGTAGTTTAGGAATAACTTGGTGCTTGCGTCGTGGGCTAGGATATGCACCCCAGGACCGAAAGTGACATTGTCGCCTATGGTGATATGGAAGCAGTGCGATGGGTCTATCGTGCAACTCCCCAGCTTGCAGCCTTTGCCTATCTTCAGTCCACGGCGGACCAGCTTGTCGATGTTCTGCTCGCCTCGCAGGCGCGACAGTAGTTTTCTCAATAGTTTCATCTCTTTATCTTATGTTTTATCGCTGAAAGAAGTCGGATGCTCTCCAGGTATGGTTTCACTACCCAATAGGGTGCTTTGTAGTAGAATCGGTAGATAGAATCCACATTCTTAAAGTCTACCTTGCTAATTTCTTGTTGCACTTTGTTGGGGAATAGGTTGTCCTTCCTGAAGTTCATCAGCGTATAAACCCGTAGTCGGTCAAGTAACACTTTGAGGTCGTGACTCTTCGTCTCTTCTTTCGCAAAGCGGTCGAAGTGGAAGGTCATGAAGGTGTCGGGGTTGTACCGCTTGTTGTGTGTGCCACGGAAAGCCGAGTCAACGTCCTGATTGTAGTTGCTCAAGGGTTTGTTAAGAAGAACCGTTTTGTGATTTAGAGCAATGCGTAGCCAAAGCATAAAATCCTCACCGAGTTTTATTTCAGCCGGAAAACCTCCAGTTTCATTGAATACCATCCGCGGAATGCAGACGCTTATCGAGGTCAGTGGCATACATAGTGTCTTGGCATACACGTGGCAGTAGTTTATCTCGCCCTCGGTAAAAGTTTCGTCCACGCCTATGGGCGCCACGCGGCGACGACCGTTCTTGACGATATAATAGCCCGTGCCGTAGATGCTTGCATCGGGGTGTCGGTCAATCAGGTTTGCCATCTCTTCAAGAAATGTTGGATCCCACCAGTCGTCGGCGTCGAGGAAGGTGATAAGTGGCGCTGTGGCCAGTGTGGCACCTTTGTTGCGGGCATTGCTGACGCCTACATTTTCCGCCAGTTGAACTATCTGTATACGCGAATCGGTGAATTCCGCCACAACCTCGTTGCTGCCATCGGTCGACCCATTGTCGATAATAATGAGTTCCCAATCGGTAAAAGTCTGGCAAAGCACACTTTCCACAGTTTTGCGGACGTAAGGTGCTTTGTTATAGAGCGGTATTATGACAGAAAAATGAGGCATTCCTTTTATTTGTTTTTGGCTAATTTATCGTAGATTTTACTTGCGACAATAGCTATTGGACGGGGGAAAGTATAGAAGATGCAGCCTTTCTGCCATCGTCCGCCTTTCTCTGTCAGATATCGGAACGTATTGTGTACGTATGTACAGCGTTTACCGTAAATAGATACCCTTGTCAAATAGGACAGGTATTCTTTTCTCGGTGTGGTGGAGAAATCGGTAAGGGTGGGTACTATTACAGTATCCAAGATGTTGTGTGCAGTCGCCAAGCCGCAGGCAAGGCACGATTGGGCATATTTGGATAGGATGTCATCTTGTTGTTTTTTTAAGTTCTCTATGTCGTTTGCGACAATCTCTGGTTTGTCAGTTGTAAACACAGGAACAATCCGTCCATCTATATCGTTGTATCCTATGGTCTTGCCATTGTGATTTAAGGAGAGTATGTTCTCAATAAGCCATCCGATGTCTCTAATTGCTGTCGCTCGGTTTGATGTACTTTGTGAGTATAGTATGTTATGGACAATGGTTGTCTCGTTGGCGCAAGCAACCATCGTTTGGTCATCGCAATGCGATGGACACAACTGCAACATGTATGGCTTGGCTTTTCGGTAGCCGTTTTGGATTAGCAGGTTATTGACATTGTTGATGAAATAGCTGCGCCCACGGCTATCAACAATTGCAACATCGTCCTCTTTTGACGCCAATCCTTCTTGTATAAAGAAGTCAAGGCATAATTTGTCGTTGATTGATTTTGTTGAAACAAGAAGGTAATGAATGTCGAGTTGAGAGTACTTGGCATCTATGCCGGAGAGCGCTTTGGCTATAATGTATTCTGAGTGAGTGTCGCGGGCACAAAAAAATATTTTTTTTGTTCTGTTACGGAGACAGTCCTCCAATATCGATACCACCCATGCTGTCATCAATGGTGCCGATATGTCGCATACAAATGCTTTTTGGTCGTCGGGACCATTGTTCGAAAGTCGCATAGCGCGTGCCACACCGGCCAATATGGATTGGTGTGGGTATTGCACAGTTGGGGAGCTATACCATTTGCCTTCATAAGGCAGATAACCATAATATAAATAATGTGCGTGTATGCCTAGGCGCCGCGGTATCAGAAAGTCGCTGTATCGGTTGTCACCGTAGTGATGCCACATTCTCCAGGAGGATCCTGTTTGCTTCCGGACAAGGCGATACAGAGATCCGTCTCGTTTCCATGCACCCAATTCGTCGCTGACGAAAATCTGATCGCCATCTTTGAAGAAACCGTATTCTGTAAGTCGCTCGCGAATAAAATTCGATGGCAGATACATGTCGCTGATGAACAATATGCTGCCTTTCTTCCGCAGTCTGTCTACCAGCTTACGTGTGTCCACAATTGGCAACAGCATTTGCTGTTCGGTTTTCAGTTCCAACTCGACCATTTTCTGAGGAGAATATGGTAGAGGGAATCGGCATGCCATGTTATTGTATATTTCGTCCAGACTTCTTCCTCCCGATTCGGCGCGTGCGGCTACGAACATTTGGCGCATTGTTTCACTCCAGCATGTTCCAAGGTTTTGCTGAATCTTTAGCGAGAGTACGTCGTATACCAGATGTGGGTCGCCGCAGAGTCGACACAGACAGGTGTCGAAGACATCAAAAGAAAAAATGCGTCCCATGTTAGTTTATGTAGTCGGCAATGTGTTGGGCGGCATGTCCGTCGCCGAAGGGGTTTACGGCCGTCGACATTGAGCGATAGACAGCAGCATTGGTGAGCAGTTCCGTGACGACCTCAACTATGGTTGCTTTGTCTGTGCCGACAAGGCGTGCTGTTCCTGCTTCGATGGCTTCAGGTCGCTCGGTGGTGTCGCGCATCACCAGCACGGGCCTGCCGAAGGCGGGAGCTTCTTCCTGGATGCCGCCACTGTCGGTGAGTATCAGGGTGCTTTGCTGCATCATGGCCACGAATTCTAGGTACGACAAGGGCTCCAGCAGATAGACGTTGCTCCGGCTGCTGTCGATGATGTCGTGCACGGCGCGGCGAATGTTGGGATTGAGGTGGATGGGGTAGACGAAGTCCACATCTTTGAATTGCTCGGCCAGCGCGTTGATGGCCTGACAAATATGTTTCATTCCGTCTCCGAAGTTTTCTCGGCGGTGGCCGGTGATGAGCACCATGCGGCGGCTTTCGTCGCGGCCGAACTGCGGCGCCACGGCTTTGCCCGATGCTACCACCCAGTGTAGCGCATCGATGACGGTGTTGCCGGTCACGACGATATGCTTATCGTCGACATGTTCCTTCAGAAGGTTCTGCCGTGCCGTCTCTGTGGGCGCGAAATGCCAAGTGCAGAGCCTTCCGTTCAGCTGACGGTTCATCTCCTCGGGCCACGGACTATAGATGTTGCCAGTGCGCAAGCCTGCCTCCACGTGTCCCACGGGAATATGTTGGTAGAAAGCTGCCAGCGCCGCAAAGGTCGAGGTAGAAGTGTCTCCATGCACCAGCACCAGGTTGGGTTTCTCTATGGCAAGAACATCCCTCATACCCAGCAGTATTCGCGACGAGACATCGTAGAGGTCCTGTCCGGGCTGCATAATGTCCAGATCATAGTCGGGATGTATGTCGAACACCTCAAGCATCTGGTCCAGCATTTCGCGGTGCTGCCCAGTGGCACAGACGGTGACCCTGAACTGTTCGTCGCGCCGTTGCAACTCTTTCGCCAGCGGTGCCATTTTGATGGCCTCGGGCCTCGTGCCGAATACGATGAGTACTTTTTTCATTGCTGTAGGAGTCTCTTTAAATCATGAGCCAGCTTGGTGGAGAACTGCTCCGCCCCGCGTCGATTCATGTGGCTGGCATTATAGAAATTGAGTGTGTCGTAGCAGAGGCTGTCGTAGGTGTAGTTGAGTATGTCGCAGCCATAGCGGTCGGCAAACGACTGGTATAGCGCGAACATTGAGTCGACGTCCGACCCCATCTTTTGCGTAGCACCAATATAGAATGGTGCATAGACCATCACCACGCGGATGCCTTCCTCCTGACACTGCGCTAGGTATCTGTCGAAGATGTCCACCGCTACCGGATTGCATGCAAATCCCAGCGTGTCAATCTGACGAAGGGCGGAACCGTCCCACGACGCATCAACGGCAATATATCCCTTGTAGATATTGCCGGGTCGGGCCATCTTGGCCGGCAGACCAAGGCCTTCAAGTATCACGTTTCGGTAGCCGGCATAGCGCACAAGTGGTAGCCAGCGGTCGGCCCAGTTGAAGCCCTCGTTCGTCTTCGTCTGTTGGAAGAGGTCGTCTTTGTCAAGGTAGGGCAGGTATTGTTCCCGCTCATACCCGTTACTCATCTGCAGGGTGCCCCAGTCGATGTTTTGGATAGTCAGTTTGGGTTTGGGGGCATGGTGGCGGTAGACATTATAGATAACGACTTCCGCATCGATACAGCGCCCGTCGACGCTGAGGTTGTAACAGTCAATGCCAGCGATGCTGTCGATAATACGCACATCGTACTGCACCTGTCCACGCGAGGAGCCCATAACCACGGCGTCGCACTGCAGGGTGTCGCTGTAGATGGCGTTGTAGGTGCTGAACATGCGGGCATCTGAGCGCTTGAGGTTGTGGGTGATAATCAAATCCAGCCCCCACGCCACTGCCAGGAGTGCCGATGCGGTGATGCCGAGTTTGAAGAGAAACCGTTTCATGAATCAGAACTGGAAGTAGATAAACGTCTCGTTGAAGACGCCGAACATGAATATCAGTACCAGTACGGTAAGATAGCAGGCGTAACGCACTACTCCGCTGCGCACACCCTCCATCGACAGCCCGTGTTCGCGGTTGCGTTGCAGCCACTCCACCACCAGCAGGATGAGGACAAACACCACAGTCCGCTTCGGGATGCTGATGTTGGCCATGCCGCCGCTGACTATGCCGCCAAAGAAGTCTATGGCTTCGCCGATGCTCTGGCTGCGGAAGAGTATCCATCCAAGAGCGGCGAGGATGAAGGTCAGCGTTATTTGACCGAGCTCCTTGATGCCTGGCAACCTGCGTCCTTCGGCTACGGTATTAGTGTATTTGCGGTTCCTTCCCAGCAATATCAGCGGCAGGAACAGCAGGGCGTGGAAGGCTCCCCAGAGTATGAAGGTCCAGTTGGCGCCGTGCCAGAGGCCGCTGACAAGGAAGATGATGAACGTGTTGCGCACCACCTTCCATCTGCCTACACGGCTGCCACCCAGCGGGATGTAGACATAGTCGCGGAACCAGGTGGTGAGACTGATGTGCCATCGCCGCCAGAATTCGGCAATGTCGCGGCTGAAATAGGGTACCTTGAAGTTGCGCATCAGGCGGATGCCAAACAATTTGGCGCAGCCGATGGCGATGTCGCTGTAGCCCGAAAAGTCGCAGTATATCTGGATGGAGAAGAGCGCCGCTGCAACAATCAGGTTGACACTGCTCTGCCCGGAGATATTGCCCCAAATCTCGTCCACGTAGACGGCACAGTTGTCGGCTACCACCGCCTTCTTGAAAAAGCCCCACAGCATCTGACGTATGCCGTCCACGGCCATGCTGTAGTCGAAGCGGCGCTCCTTGGAGAATTGGGGCAACAGATTGGTGGCGCGCTCGATAGGTCCCGCTACCAGCTGCGGGAAGAAACTGACGTAGGCGAAGAACGCCACCACATCGCGTGTGGGCTCCAGCTTGCCGCGGTAGACGTCGATTGAGTAGCTCAGCGCCTGAAAGGTGTAGAAGGAGATGCCGACAGGCAAGATGAGGTGCAGCATCACGCTGTCGCCACTACAACCCAGCAGGGTAGCCAACTCGGCGGCAAAGAAGTCATAGTATTTGAACAGGCCAAGGATGGCCAGATTGATGGCGATGTTGCCCCAGAGAGCGGTCTTGCGCCAACGACTATTACCAATAAGTATTCCGCTGAAGTAGGAGCAGACCGAGGTGAATGCAATGAGCAATAAGAACCGCCAATCCCACCAGCCATAGAAGAGATACGATGCCGCTACCACCAGCAGGTTCTGCCAGCGCACCCGATGGCGCAGTAGCCAGTAGAGAGCGAACACCACCGGCAGGAAGACGAAGAACTCTAACGAAGTGAAGAGCATAGGCGGTTATAGAAAAGTAGGAGTGCCGGACTGATATGGGCTATGTGGTAGAGACGCCGGTGCCGCGGTGTGACGCAGACCTGACGGAACTGCTCCCATTCGGTGGGGGTGAGGGTGTTGCCCTTCTTGGATAGGTAGTTGATATAGTTCGAAGCCAACACTTGGTAGATTACCCTTTTGTTGAAGCCCTGCATGGGGATGAAGGTGTCGGCAAGTATCTGTTGCACGCGCCAGCTGTCGGCATCGAGCTTGGGGTCGTCGCTGCGGGTGATGCTGGTAGCTCTTACATGGTAGATGTAGAGGCTATCAGCGATGGTCTTCACTCTTTGTGCGTATAGGAAAACCATCGTGGTGAAGAGGTCGTCCTCGGCGCGTCGTAGACCATCGACAAAATGTAGTTTGTTTTCTTCTAGGAAAGCCCGGCGGTAAGCCCGCTGCCAGATGCATACAAAATGCACGGCACGCGGTACGAGACGCTCCCGGCAGAAATACTCCCAACCGGAACAAAGTTGAAAGTTGAAAGTTGAAAGTTGAAAGTTGGTGATTGTTCGGGTTTCTTCGTTGTAGATACTGGAACCAAATTCGATGATGTCCTCGCCAGAAACTTGTTTCGCCAGTGCCCAGAGTGTGCCTTTTGCTATTTGATCGTCGCTGTCTACGAACAGCACATATTCTCCTTGCGCTACCTCCAGCCCTCGGTTGCGGGCAGTGGCCATACCTTGGTTGCTTTGGGTGAGCACCTGCAGGTTTGGATGTTTTGAAGCGTATCCCTCCAGCAGGACTGCTGTCCCGTCTGTGCTGCCGTCGTTAATGACAATCACCTCATAATCTTCAAACTCCTGAGAAAAGATGCTGTCCAAACACCGCGAAAGGTAGGACTCAGCGTTGTAGGCGGGTATAATGATGGAGAAGGTCATTTGAAGAGGTTGTTGAGGTGTTGTTCCAGGCTGTTGAAATAATTGACCACCACCTGCCAAGCATCTTCCTTTAAGCGGGGCTGCTCGAAAAAGTCACGATAAAGGGTTGGGTTGTCCTCTAACTCGGAGATTTGTTTCAGTAACGCCTCGTTATTGCCGTCGGGGTTCCAGAAGAGGATGACGTCATGGTTGAGCACGTCGGGTTCGGGGTTGTTGTTGGCACCCCAGTAGATGGGGATGCAGCCAGATCCGATGGCATGGAACACCTTCTCAGTGACATAACCCTTGACGGAGGCGTTCTCGGGACAGATGTAGAAGCGGTACTGTTTGAGGAACTCGGCTTTGTTGTCATTGAAACGACTCTTGAGTTCGTCGGTATTGTGGAGGAGCTTTCCTGCACAGTCGACTGGAGCGATGGTGTTGAGTTGCTGCACCATCCGGGTACGCATTTCCATACTCTCTGTGCCAAGCCACGTACTGGTGCCAGAGACCAAAGCGCAGAAACGGTTGCGTATGGCGTCAAGATGCTGGTGGCTTATACTGTCGCAGATTCGTTTCAAATCATCGATTGTGGACTGCGGAGGGAACATCTCGAGCAACCATATGGGGAAGCGCAAGTACCTAGGATCGTCTTGAAAGTCGAAGCCAAGCGATAACTCTATAGATGCACGGTCCAATAGGTTGTGGCCATAGTCATTGAAGATGGGGTGGTGTACATTCTCACCAGTGAAAAATATTCGTTTGCGGTGCCTAGCAAATAGATGCATCTTGAGGTCGACGTCCAACAGACGTATGTCACCAAGTGTTGAGAAGAACGCATAGCGCGCTTTTGGATGTCGGTTTAATATGCCACGGCTTTTAAGAAAACCGGTGAACCAAATTTCATCAGCTGTCTCTCCATCCCAGAAGTTATAATAACGGACCTTCCCGTCTTTGGTCGTCAGGGCATTGCGCCATTTCTTTATGTAGCGAGGATTTACCATATCATCCAGTTTTCCATGTCGACACCGATGGCCCGATCTCCCATGCGCATACCGAGAAACATGCCCACGTTGCTGCTGAAAGTGCATAATGTCAGTGAAGCCTTGCTTAATAACTCCATTGAAGCGAACATGTTGACGGTTTTTATAGCGCGTTCATTGGGAGAAAGGCGCATGAATTCATCGAAGAAATACCCTCGATCCTCCTCTGGTGTGAGAGTGTGAAAGTGCCAAGAGCTGTATTTCTCCTGAAGAGAGGAAAAGAAACGGTAGTCGTCAGTGTATACGAATGCATCGCGGATGGATGTCAAAGATTCCGCTTTGGTGACGTATTCATCGATGGCGAGAAGGTCGTGCTCGGTCGTCTTGTCTCCACCACGGACATGGAATCCAACGTATTCTTTGGGCAGGTCTATGGATTGTATCAGATTATTGACCTGCTGTTGAGTCTTTGGGTTAAAACGATAGATTTTATCGATGATGTCCGTTGAGAGATTGAGGGTCTCAATAGTCGACAGTTCGGCTTGGTCTATATGCCGGAAATTATTCCATAATTCAGATGTAAGATAATGTGTGGGATGCAGCAGTTTGTATGTGTCGTATAGGACTTTCCGTTTGCCTCCAGTTGGAGCGGAAAATCGGTGGTTAATATAGTGGTGAATGGGATTGCGGGTTTCGGGACAGAACGGGAGGAAGAAGTCTTGCCACCCATTTTCAACTCGGAAGTTGGCGTCTGCAGAATATATACGGAAGTCGATGTCATGGCGTTGGCAATAGAGTATTGCCAATACCATATTGTTAAATTCAGAATAGAAACCGGCAGAATGGCCGATATGGAAGACGAAGGTCGGTTTGCTCATTGTTGACGTAATTCTATTCGATGAAGTAAAAAAGGATTATCTCCACGACGTACAGTGCCGCCCCAGGCACATAGGGCACTGCTGAGACCAGCGGATTTGACAATGGAAAGGGTGTCGTCGTTGTAAGAACCATGAGGGTAGGAGAAGTGTTGTATTTGGTGGCCGAGCCATTGTTCCAGAATGGATTTCGACTCCACTATCTCTTTTTGTTGCCCCATGACTGTTAAGTTGTCCAGCTTTGGATGACTGAGTGTGTGGGCACAGATAGTACATAACGGCTCATTGTCGAGGGCTGTGAGTTCATCGAGACTGAGGCCGAGTTGTTGATTGGGGTACCACCACATGGGAAGTTTGTTGTCGACAAAGCCTGTGGTGACATAGACGGCGAAAGGTACATTGTGACGTTTCAGCAAGGGCAGGGCTGTGGTGTAGTTGTCGCGGTAACCATCGTCGAAGGTGAGACAGATAAAAGGATGCTTCAATCGTTTGCCACCTTTTATGATATTACAGGCCTCATCGATGGAGACAAAGATGTATCCTTCGTGTCGGTAAGTCTCAATGGTCTGTTCTAAGAACCGAGGTGTTACCTCCAATTCTCGTTGTTCTGGCTCATCGCTGCGTTGTTCCACCACACGGTGTAACATCAGAATCCGCCCAAGTGTGGGGTGAGTTAGGTTATGGAGTTTGCGATAGAGATAATCAATCATATTCTACAAGTCAACACAATCTTTTAATCAGAACTATTAGAATTTCTTTTTGTTCTTTTAGTTCTGTTTGGGATTATTTTTCAGCAGCAGGCATTTGGCAATGATCTTGCGACGGTTTTTGGCGGGAAGTGTACAATAGAAGCCGCTGGTTAGCAAGCGAAGGAGCCGTATGGGGTTGTAGCCTTTGGCGAAGTATCTTTCTTCAGCGTAAGCGAGAGCGCCATAAGCAATATGACTCTTGAATTTGTTGCGTATTGCCGTGTTGTCATAGTGCCCTTGCGTGTTGCGCTCAATCATAAGATTTGCGAAACGTCTAAGTTCGTCAATATCTTCTTGCTGCTTAATCTTGCAAGGTACGAAATTGTCGAGGAAATAATGTTTTTCCTTGTCGCTGAAATTTGGACTCAGCCATTCGAGCATCTGTAGCCTCACCTCGTTGCTCTTGACAATCTGCGCTTCGCGACGTGAGGTGGAGATTTGAGAGGGATGGGTGCGGTAGTGGAAGAGGGTGCGCTGCACGTTATAGACCTTTGCCACACGGTAGGCTCTTGCCCAAAGGCTGTAGTCTTCAGCAGGAAAGGTCTCGGTGAGGTAGCGCAGGTGGTTGTCGGTGAAGACAGACTTGCGGAACACGGGTACGATGACCGTGCAGCCAAAGAGCATCTGGGCTTTGGAGTCCTCATTGTATTCAGGGAATCGGACGAGCGAAGTCTTGGTGCCGAAGAACTGGAACCCAAAACTGCAGATACCTACCTCCGGCATGGCGTCTAACACATGGACACCCGTCTCCAGCCAGTCGGGCTCTGCAATGTCGTCGCCGTCCATGCGGGCCACCAGCTCGGTGTCTATGAGGTCGAGCCCTCGGTTGAGATTCTCTGCCAATCCCACATTGTCAGGAAATGCGGCGATGCGGATGCGGTTATCCTGTATGGATCGCACACGCTCGAGGGTGTTGTCCGTAGAGCCGTCATCTACCACCAGCAATTCGAAGTCAGTATAGGTCTGCCGGAGGACGCTTTGTACAGCCTCTTCAACCCAGGGAGCAACATTATATGTCGGCATCAGCACCGTTACTCTTGCCATCAGAACTATCAGAATTTAGGTCTCAATCAAAACAAAAAGAACTATCAGAACGATACTTGAGGTTTGTGATTTTATGGATGCCTTTCCCAATACTGAAATCGTCCGAATTGAAATTGATCAAGTAACCAAATGGTTTGTTCGCCAGAGTTAGGTATGTTTGAAGTTGTTTATAATGAACCTTTTCTAATTGCGATACGGATTTAAGCTCAAGAATAACAGTATTCTCTACAAGAATGTCTATTCTAAAGCCAATACCCAGATTGTTTCCATTATATAGAACATCTATAGGCACTTCTTCTTCGAATTCAAGACATGCTTCATCGAGTTCAATCAAAAGTGCCTTCTGATAGACAGATTCCAGCAATCCAGGTCCAAGGTTTTGATGCACTCGCATGGCGCATCCAATTATTTCGTATGCCAATTCAGAAGGAGTCATGATTAATTCTTTTTGTTCTTTTAGTTCTGATTGAGAAAAAGGATGTAGAATAGTTATTTTACAATCTGATTGAGATAGAAAATATTTCTGATAGTTCTTTTAGTTCTGATTGAGATTTAAATATCTTATAATCTGTTTGAGGATTTTCTTTGGCCGGTAGTACAGCCAATAGAAAGAGAAATATTTGAGACCTCGGGCAGCGGTAAACCGTATGCGGGGGAGTCCATGCATATTATCAGATATACTATTATAGAGTCGACGCTGCAAGTCGGGGTGACTGCTGAGAGCTCGGTCAAAATCAGTAAAATATCGCAAACGCATCTCCAAGAGTTTCTCGGCAATCTCTTTCTTGCGGGAGAGTGTCAGCGTATCGTCGCCGACACCGGTGTAGTAGAGCACTTTGTATATCTTACCCACAGGGTATTTCTGCCAGATGCGCACCCAGTAGTCATAGTCCTCGACAAGGAAAAGCGTTGTGTCGTAATCACCCACGGTTTCCAGCACCTCGCGGCGATACATGAAAGCGTAGCAGACGCAGTTGTAGAGTGGGAGGTTCAGCTGCGGGTCGGGATGATGTACCTCGTAGAGCTGTTCGCCGCTCTTGAGGCTGAAGGCCGCATAGCAGGCGGTGACGAGACCTTTGTCGGAATTGTTGTCCAAGTAGGACACGAACTCTTCAAGCATGGTAGGACCCATGCGGTTGTCGTGAGAGGTCCATGTGAGGTATTTGCCCTTTGCTTCACGGAATCCTCGGTTCAGTGTACCCGGCAGCTTGAGGTTATGCTCGTTGTTGATGATACGTATGCGACTGTCCTCATTGGCATAACGCTGCATAATCTCCAATGAGTTGTCTTTTGAACAGTCATTGACAAGTATCAGCTCCCAGTCGGTAAAGGTCTGAGATATGACACTTTCGATAGATTGTGCCAAGAAACCTGCACCATTGTAGCAGGGTAGGACTATGGAGACTATGGGCGTCACTTGAGTTTACATTTAATGAATCGGTAAGGCTTTAAAAGTTTGTAGCCAAGTCGGTAATAAGGGCTGCCTAGTTTTTGATATAGCGACAGCATTTCTTTTCCCTGCTCTATGAGTTCAATGGCGTACTCTTTATGTATACGTTTTTCGCTGTCGGTGAGTTGTATGCCTCGTGCGACTGGCAGATGGGCGTGCCATTTTTTGTACCAAATCTCAATGTTGTCGTAGTATTGTTGGTTGCAGGCACCATTGCTGCGGTGTTCGATGTCGATGTCGAAGGTGACGTTGACGCTATATCCTGCGGCGAGTATTTGCATACAGATGTCGGAGTCGTAGCAATGGAAACCAGAGAAGGTATTGTCGTCAAAACGAATGTTGTTGAAAAGGCTGTGGCGGATACAAATAAAAAGTCCGTCGAGGCTAGTTACTTCGACAATTCGTTTGCCATTGGTGTAGTCGGAGCATCCGTATTTCGTCGCTGTGCCGTCGGGGTTTGTCTGCCACACATGGAACGAGGTCGTCTTGCATGTCGACCACGAGCATGGACAGTCGGGCATAAAATGGCCGCCTGCTACCCCGAGAGCCCCCATGTGTTCATTTGCCGTAAAAGCATCCTCTATTACGCTCCCCCATCTCTTGCTGCGGAAGAGAATGTCATCATGCATAAAACAAAGAATATCTCCTTTCGCTCTTGCCACACCGTCATTATATGCTTGAAAGATGCTATACTGTCCGTGCGAGTTGTCGATGGAGATTATTTCATAATCCACGCCGATGGTGGAGTGGATATTATCTTCCAAGGCAGGATCTAAGTTATGTTTTTTATTGCAGATGATGATGGATATCATTGGCGTGCCTCTTCAATGGTTTTCTTAAGGATGTCAAGGTTTTTATAGCCGAAGAATGTTGTTGGCTCCAGTATGGCTCCTTCGGCCCATTCATTCCATGCATTGACATAGATGATGTTCTCCTCTGTTGTGTGGTGTTCCCTCGTCCAAAGGATTATGTCGCGCAGCCATTGGTGATAGTCTTCGTCATTCATCAAGCAGCAATAACCGTTGGAGTAGAGTTTGCGGGGTGAATTGTCCCATGAGGGGAAACAGGACTTGAATACAGGATATGTTTTTTCGGCCAGATAACATTTCTGCCGGATATAGTTCGAAAAGTCAACGATATTGAAGTTGCTGCCAGGGATCCTTTTCTTCTCAACCTTGTATAGCTCCAGGTTAATGCCATGGGGAGGAAACTCCACTAGACCTTTGTAGTTGTATTCTTCCGGGCTGTCAAAGTTAAAGGCATTGGTCCCCATTATGTATAGTCCTGCAAAACCATGTTCAATGGAAAGTTCGTTGAGTCGACCGAGGAATGACACGAGTCTGTCTTTGTCAAAAATATCTGAGCGGTAAATTATCAAAACAGGCTTGTCCTCGATTCTGTCATACCGTGGATCACTGATATATGGGAGCAAGTCGTTGAAGAACTTCTCTGCGTCATCGTTTTCGATATGCTGTTCCACGATGAGTTCCTGCTCACCGCCGTCCCATTTCTTTGACCAATTCTCGGTGGCCCAGCAGAGATGATAGTGGAAGTCTATGTCGGAATGGAGAAAATACTCCAATGGTTTCTCAAGCAGCTTTCTCCCAGAGAACCAGTAGTAATAAAAACAGAATCCATACACGCCGTATGCCTTTGCAATCTCGACTTGCCGTTCCATAACCCCGGGCATCAGCAGGTTGTAAAAACCTAAATCGTAGGGTATTTTGGGCTGGTGGTGCCCGACAAATTGCGGCGTAGCATTGGCTACATTGGTCCATTCAGTGAACCCCTTGCCATGCGCATGGTCATTCTCAGGGATGGCATGGAACTGGGTAAGGTAGAAAGCGTAGATTTTGGGATCACCTGCCTGAGGAACATAGGGGCTGGTTGTGAACGGAACAAATTGAGTCTTATCTTGTTTAAGGGCTTTTTGCCATTCAAAATATTTCTCAAGAAACTGATTGGTCTGCTTTCTTGACTTTTTCAACTTTCTTTTTATTCGGTATAGAAGCAACCTGATTTTCAGAAATGCCTGTGTGAATAATCCTTCCTTGTTATTAATCAGACATAGCTTGGTGAATGTTATTTTCTCATCAATATTTAGATTCTTTTGCCCATATTTAAGCAAAAGCAATTCAAAATTGTGAAGGAATGCTGTGTCTTTTTGTTGTCGTCCACAGCCACCATCAGAGAAAAATGCAACAGGAACAGGCACATATTTATGCATGGTTCTATTGTCAAAAAACCAACGCATGTTGAATTCAAAATCAGCCAAGAGCGGATACTTCAAGTCGTATTGTCCCTTCCTTTTAAACAGTGCTTTGTTATAGAAAATGGCTTGATGGCAAATATTGTACTTGTTTTTGATTTTATTAATACCCCAAACCCCATGATGCTCTGGAGTAAGGTGAGTGGATAGTACATCTCCATATAGTACATCGAGATTATTTTCTATCTTGGAAAATATCTTCTCTAGAACTTGGTTGTCCAAAAGATAATCGTCGCTGCCAAGGAAAAAAAGCCATTCTCCCTTCGCCTTTTGTATCCCTTTGTTCATGGCATCATAGATGCCTTTGTCAGGCTCGGAGTAGATACGTATACGTGGGTCGTTATAGGATTTTGCGACCTCAATAGTATTATCTGTCGACGCACCGTCCATAATCAGCACTTCCCAATCGGTGAAGGTCTGGCCGACAATACTGTCTAGCGCTTTCGGCAAAACCGATGCGCTATTATAAGTTGGTATAATAATGGAGAGTTTCATCAGTGGGTTCGGGTGTGTTTCTTTATAAGTGTCTGGATTGCTTTGTTTGCATATATCAGTACCATTGCGAAAAGCGCATTGGATACAAAATAGGCCAGGCTTTTGCTGACGGTTTCTAT
>CACZRR010000080.1 GCA_902783595.1 uncultured Bacteroidota bacterium | reverse complement strand
CCACTACGGCAACCTTATATGGATGGAAAAATACAACGCCGTCACCGAAGACAACCCCTTCGACGACTGGTACACCAACTCCGGTCGAAAGCACGACGCCACCGCTTTCGCAAAACTCAACTACGAGTTCTCGCCACGCTTTAACCTCTATGCCGACCTCCAACTGCGCTACATCGACTACGGCCTCCACGGCACCGACGACGACTACGGCAAGCTCGACTATGACACCACGCACCTCTTCTTCAACCCCAAAGTGGGTGTCAACTTCCGCATCGACGACAACCAGCGCGCCTACTTCGTGGCGGGCATCAGCAACCGCGAGGCCGCTCGCGCCGACATCAAGGAAGCGCTGGCAGACAGTTCGCACATGAACCACGAAACCCTCCTCGACCTCGAACTGGGCTACCAACTCCAGAAGCAGAACTTCCACTTCGAGGGCAACCTCTACGCTATGCTCTACAAAGACCAGCTGGTGGCCAACGGCAAAGCCACCGAGAGCGGCTACTCGCTGATGGACAACGTGGACAAGAGCTACCGCCTCGGTGTCGAACTCGTCAGTGGATACCGCTTCTGCAAGCAGTTCTCCCTCGACGGCAACCTCACCCTGAGCCTCAACAAGATCATCGACTACCAGTACGAGGCAACCCTCAACGACTGGACCACCAAGACCATCCTCGACCTCGGCACCACCGACCTGGCCCTCTCGCCCTCCGTCGTCGGCAACCTCGTGGCTACCTACAGCCCTTGCGACAATGCCAAACTGCAGCTCATCGGCAAATATGTCGGCGAGCAGTATGCCGACAACACCAGCCGCGAAGAGGTGAAGGTGCCCGACTATTTCCTCCTCAACGCACGCGCTTCCTATACCTTCCGTCTGCACAACAACAATGAGATCGAGTGCCAGCTGGCTGTCAACAATATCCTCGACCACGACTACCGTCTCAGCGCCTATATCTATGGCACCTACGACCCCTCCACCCAGACCTACGACAACTACCACTACTGGTTCCAGCAACCCGGCCGCAACTTTATGGCACGCATCCTCTACCGCTTCTAAGCCCTCCCCATAGGAATGCCTAGACTCCCCTAGGATTTCCTAGGATCGCCTAAAAAACATTAAATGAATATCATCGAAATCATCGGCGCCACCATCGGCCTGTTCTACATCGTCAGCGAATATAGGGCAGACCGGTGGTTCTGGCCCTTGAGCCTGCTGATGAGCGCCTTCTACGCCGTCATCGACTTCACCAGCGGTATCTACGCCAACGGCACTATCTGCATCTATAATTTCCTCATGTCCGTCTACGGTCTCCTCGTCTGGCGCGGCATCATCCAAAAACGTCAGGAGGACCATGGCGGCGAGCGCCACATCTCCTCCTGCCCGCGTGCCTACTGGTGGCAGATCGTCACCGTCATCGTACTGCTCAGCGTGCTCCTTACATGGCTCCTGGGATTCCTCCACGAGAGCCAGTACCCCATGCTCGACGGCATCTCCTCGGCTCTTACCATCGTCGGCATGCTTATGCTCGCCCATAAGTGGTGGCAACAGTGGTTCTGCTGGATGATTGTCGAACCCCTGATGATGAACCTCTTTTGGCTCACCGGCAACTATGCCTCGGTGGCCCTCTATGGAGTCTTCGAAGTCTTCTGTATACTCGGTATGATAAAATGGAGAAAAGAAAGCCTGAAAAAATAGTGATCCTGGCAGCCGGCGATTTCCCCTCGCATCCCGTGCCTCTCGGTGCCCTCCACGACGCCGACTTCGTGGTATGCTGCGATTCCGCCTACTCCCAGCTTACCTCTTCCCACGTGTCGCTTTCCATTCCCTTCGTGGTCATCGGCGATGGAGACTCCCTTTCCGCTTCCGAAAAGGACGCCCTTGCTGAACGCTACATCCAAGTCGACGAACAGGACTATAACGACCTCCATAAAGCCATGCAATGGGCTGTCGCAAAATTCGGAATTCTTGATTCCCAATTCACCATTCTCGGCGCCACAGGTCGCAGAGAGGATCACACGCTGGGCAATATATCCTACTTGGTGACCTTCGCCGAGGAATATCCGGGGGCCGATATCACCATGCTTACCGACTATGGGACTCTCCGCGCGTTAGCAGCGGGAGAGTACTGTTTGCCGTGTTTTCCGCGGCAGCAGATCTCCCTCTTCGTGCCCGACCCTGCAACACGCCTGTACAGCCGTGGCCTCCGTTGGCAGCTGGATGGCAACCAGCCGAAGCGGTGGTGGCAAGCTACACTGAATGAGGCTTTGCAAGACAACTTTACCCTGCGCTGCAGCGGCTGGGTGATACTCTTTTCAACATTCGAACCTAAAGGTTAGGTTTCAGCATACCTCCTCGTAGAAGGCACCTCTCCTGACGTGCTGGACGAAAAAATTACGTGCCGATTTTATCTATCGGAAAATTTTACTTATCTTTGCATTTTCGTTACGCATAGAAAGTAAACACGTAGTGTCATGAATATCTTGCTTCTTGGTTCGGGAGGTCGTGAGCATGCGATAGCCCATAAGATTGCGCAGAGCCCGCAGTGCGGACAGCTTTTCATCGCCCCAGGCAATGCCGGTACGGCTGCTGTGGGTGAGAACGTCGCCCTCGACATGATGGATTTCGACGCTGTGGCACAGTTTGTTGTGTCACACCGTGTGGACATGCTTGTGGTGGGCCCTGAGGCCCCTCTTGTTGCAGGCATCGCCGACTATTTCGCCGAGCAGCCAGCCCTGCGGCATGTGATGGTGATAGGACCGCAAAAAAAAGGTGCGATGCTCGAGGGCAGCAAGGACTATGCCAAAGCATTCATGCAGCGCCACAATATACCCACGGCACGCTACCACACCTTCACCGCCGAGACCCTCGCTGACGGCGAAGCTTTCTTGGAGAGCCTCCCGGCTCCCTACGTACTCAAGGCCGACGGACTGGCAGCAGGGAAGGGAGTGCTCATAGAAAACGACCTGGCTACAGCCAAAGAGCACCTCAGGGAGATGCTGGTGGGTCATAAATTCGGCGACGCATCGGCGAGTGTGGTGATAGAAGAATACCTCGACGGTATCGAACTGAGCGTATTCGTGCTCACCGACGGCAGTCACTACTTAATGCTGCCATCAGCCAAGGACTACAAGCGCATTGGTGAGGGCGACACAGGTCTCAATACTGGCGGTATGGGATCGGTGAGCCCTGTGCCGTTCGCCGACAAAACCTTTATGAAGAAGGTGGAGGAACGTATTGTGAAGCCTACGGTACGCGGATTGCGCGACGAGAAGATAACCTACTGCGGTTTTATCTTCATAGGCCTTATGAATTGCGGCGGCGACCCCTACGTCATTGAGTACAACGTGCGTATGGGCGATCCCGAGACAGAGAGCGTTTTCCCCCGCATCAAGAGCGATGTGATAGAACTGTTTGAGAACGCCGCACATGGCGACCTTGACGGATGCACCCTCGAGGTGGATCCGCGCACGGCGGCCTGTGTGATGATGGTGGCCGGCGGCTATCCCGAAGGCTACAAAAAAGGAGACATCATCGACCTGGGACAGGACGATGACACACTATTGTTCCATTGCGGCACGAAGCGCGACGGAGAGGGACGGCTGGTCACCAACGGAGGCCGTGTGCTGTGTACCACGGCGCTGGCTACTACGCTGCCCGAGGCACTGATGAAGAGCTACAACCGCAGCCTCACCATCAACTGGGAGGGTAAGTATCAGCGTAGCGATATCGGGCAGGATCTCCTCAAGTTCATGCAGGAAGGATGACCCTACGCAAAGATATAGCACTTGGTCACCTGGCCTGTGCGGCGGCCTACGTTATCTTCGGTATCAATGTGGTGGTGTGCCGCGATATTGCTACCGACGGCGGCATAGCACCTATCGTACTCTTCGCCATGCGGGCTCTCATAGCGGGCGCGCTGTTCTGGCTGCTCTCGCTATTCACTCCTAAGGAGAAGGTGCCGCTACGCGACCTGCTGCTGCTGGGAGGTGCCGGTATTTTAGGACTTTTCCTGCCGCAGCTCACCTTCTTGCATGCCATCGCCCACACCACACCCGTGGACCTCTCGGTGATGAGCACCACTACGCCTATCTTCACCATGTTCGTGGCGGCGATATTCTTGAAGGAGCCTATCACCTGGAAGAAGGTTCTTGGTGTGGCGCTGAGTTTTGGGGGTATCCTGTGGCTTATCTTACAGAGCACGTTTGGCGGCAACGGAGCGTCGGAGACGGAGCCTATAGGCATCGTATTCTGCTTTGCCAACTACATCGTCTTCGCTCTCTATTTGGGCACTTGCCGCAATCTCATTGCACGCTATTCCGTGGTCACCTCGATGAAGTGGATGTTCCTTGTCTCTTTCATCATCGCTATACCCTTCACCCTACCTCACCTACCTAACACCAACTTCGTCGCCGTGCCCGGCTATGTGTGGTGGGAGATTGCTTTCATGATTTTTTTCTCCACCTTTGTGGCTTACTGGCTTATTCCCGTGGGTCAGAAACGTATACGTCCTACACTGGTGAGCATGTACGGCTACCTGCAGCCCATCATAGCCATAGCTGTAGCCATAGGTACAGGAATGGATAGGCTCACGGCCACTAAGCTGCTGGCAGCGGCACTCGTCTTCACGGGAGTGTGGGTGGTGAACCGCAGCCGTGCCGCCACACCGGTAGGGTCACAAGATAACAACGTAACAAACACCATAAAATGAAAAAAGATATAGTCTGCAGCGGTATACGCCCTACGGGCAACCTGCACCTGGGCAACTATTTCGGCGCTTTGCGCAACTTTGTGAAAATGCAGGACGACTACGACTGCTACTTCTTCATTGCCGACTACCATTCTCTCACCACGCATCCCACGCCCGGTAGCATCTATGGCGACGCCACCAAGATCATGGCCGCCTACCTCGCCGCAGGGTTAGATCCCGAGAAGGCTACCATCTACCTGCAGAGCGACTTGCCTGAGACCATTGAGCTGTACCTTTTCCTTAATATGAACGCATATCTTGGCGAGTTGGAACGTGTCACCTCCTTCAAAGATAAGGTACGCCAAAACCCCAATAATGTCAACGCCGGTTTGCTCACCTATCCCACCCTCATGGCCGCCGATATACTCATCCATAAGGCTACGCGTGTGCCCGTAGGCAAAGACCAAGAGCAGCACCTGGAGATGACACGCACTTTTGCACAACGCTTCAATAGTATGTACGGCAGCGAGGTGTTCCCTTTGCCGCAGGCTATAGGCTCCGCCACAGGGTTGGTGAAGATTCCCGCCCTCAACGGTGCTGGCAAGATGGGTAAGAGTGAGGGTGAGGCCAGCACCATCTTCCTCACCGACGAGCCGGCGGTGATACGCAAGAAAATCATGAAAGCCAAGAGTGACAGCGGCCCCACAGAGATGAACCAGCAGAAGCCCGAGGAGATAGAGAACCTCTTCGCCTTGCTGCGCGCCGTGTCGACGGAGGATACGGTGGCCTACTTCGATGACCTCTACAACCGCTGCCAGATACGCTATGGTGACCTCAAGAAGCAGCTTGCTGAGGATATGGTGGCCTTCGTTGAACCATTGCGACAGCGCATCATCGAATATAGCGCCGATGCGGAACGCCTACAGCGAATCTTCGACTTGGGACGCGAAAAAGCCCGTGAGAGCGCCCGCGGCACCCTCGCCGAGGTACGGCGTGTCATCGGATACCGCGATTGAAACGCAATTATAATAATAAGAGGGCACCCGAAAGAGTGCCCTCTTATTGTTTGTGTTGTTGTTTGCTTACTGAGCGACGGCTTCAGTGGCAGCCTCTTCGGCAACGGCCTCAACGGCGACGGTGCTGTCAGCAACGGCCTCTTCGGCAACGGCCTCGACGTTCTCAACGACGGCCTCGGTGTTCTCCTCAGCGGGGGTGTTGTTGCTACCGCAAGCGGCAAAGCCAAACATACCGGCTACTGCAAAAGCAAAAAATACTTTCTTCATCATTTTGTGTTTTTAGAAGTTAATTAAATGTTGTTTTCTTATCTTATTTCGAGGTGCAAAAGTACAACAATCGCAAATATGCAAAAAAAATGAACTGCTAAATAATCTTAAAAAATAACTTTCTATTTGCAAATCAGTATTTTGCATATATGAAAAGCCCCCACTTTTTTTGTGAGGGCTTTGTTTTTTTTCTTTCCAATCACCCTGGAAGGGCTCATTTTTAGCCTCTTTAGGGTAGGGGAACGAGGTTGTTGAATCCCATGAAGGCCATAGCCAAGATACCGGCGGTGACCAGTGCTATGGGGACGCCTTTCATACCTTTGGGGGTGCCGGTGAGTTCAAGCTGTTCGCGTATGCCGGCGAAGATGACCAGCGCGAGGGTGAAGCCTACGGCGATGCTGGCCGAGTAGACCACGCTCTGCAAGAAGTTCATATTTTTCTGTATCACCAGGATGGCGACGCCGAGCACAGCGCAGTTGGTGGTGATGAGGGGCAGGAAGACTCCCAGAGCCTGATAGAGGGCAGGGGCAATCTTTTTGAGCACAATCTCGACCATCTGCACGAGGGCGGCGATGACGAGGATGTAGGCGATGGTTTGTAGATACTCCAGGTTGAGGGGCACTAACACATACTGCATGATGAGGTAGGTCACCATGGTGGCCAACAACATGACGAAGAGTACTGCGCCGCCCATTCCGAGCGAACTTTTCACATCTTTCGACACACCGAGGAAGGGGCAAATGCCGAGAAACTGAGCCAGCACCACATTGTTGACAAAGATGGCTCCGATGATGAGTGCGAATATTGAGATACCAGTCATAAGCCTATTTTTTATTCAATTTGAACTGCAAAAGTACACACTTTTTCTTTAACGGCAAAATTTATTTTCATTCAACCCATCCCAACACATCGCCTTTCTTTACCATCTGTCCTTGCTTGGCGCAGGTGTCGACCACTTTGCCGCCTTTCAAGGCGACGAGTGGCATCAGGGCGTAGGATGCTTCGATATGTGCGATGGTGCTACCCTCTTTAACCTCGGTTCCGGGGGCGGGAGGTGTGCTCTGGTCATTGAAGTTTATTTCCCAGAGCAGACGTCCTGTTGCCTCGGCTATGATGGGCGTAGCGTTGGGGTGCTTGGGAGTGATGTAGTTGAGGGCAATGCTTTCGGTGGTAGCAGGAGCCTTGGGGGCGTCCTTCTCGGCGCGCAGCTGGGCCACTTCTTTGTTGAAGCGTTCCTTGGCCAGGCCGCTCTTGTAGTCGCGGTACTGGCGGTCGTGCATGGCCAGTTCGAAGAGTTCCTCATCGTCTTCGCCGCGCTCCCATCCATTCTGCTCCATCTCTTTGATATACTCGGGTAGGGCATCGGGGTACGCCTCCTGCGGCACACCCGTGTAGAACTCCATATTGTTCTGCTTGGCCAACTCAATGATTTCAGGAGCCAGGTCGCCGGGCAGCTTGCCCGCACGGCCGAGGATCATGCTCCAGCTATCTTTGTCGATTTGGCTGAAACGGGGTTTGCCTTGTGCCATCGATAGCAGGTTCATCACTGCGATATTCTTGGTATACTGGCTGAAAGGAGTCACTAATGGGGGATAACCCAGCATGGGCCAGATGTGCTCCACCTCTTGAAACAGCTGCACTGTAAGATCTTCGAAGGAGACTTCGTCCTTGCCGCTCTTTTTTAAGGCCATGTTGATGGCACCATGCACACCGCGCAGGTCGCTCATCATCGAGCCCATCATGCCGCCAGGTAGGCCGCATCCCACCAGTAGTGAGGTGCATACACGGTTTCCCGGATTGATATAAAGGCCCAAGAAGTCGTCGATGAATTCCTGTGTCAGTCTGCGGACTTCCATGTAGGCTTCCATGTTGATGTCTTTCACCAGGAAACCGGCATCCTTGAGCATGGCTTGCACGCTGATGACATCGGGATGCACCATACCCCAAGAGAGGGGTTCCATGGCGCAGTCGATGACGTCGGCACCCGCTTGGGCTACCATTAGGGTGCTGGCCATTGAGAGGCCAGGGCCTGTATGACCGTGGTACTGAACCACGATATGTGGATACTTGGTCTTGATCTCATTCACCAGGTGTCCTAAGGTGGCCGGACGACCTACGCCTGCCATATCCTTCAAACATATCTCGTCGGCACCGAACTCTACCAACCTGTCCACAATACTCATGTAGTACTCTACGGTGTGGACGGGAGAATGGGTGATGCTCAAGGCGGCCTGACTGATCATACCGGCCTCCTTGGCGTATTTCACGCTAAGTTCCAAGTTGCGGGGGTCGTTCAATCCGCAGAACGACCGCATGATGTCTACGCCTTGTGCTTTCTTTACCTTGGGCATTAATTGGCGCACATCCTTAGGTACGCCATACATGCGGAGACCATTCAAGGCGCGTTCCAGCATGTGTGTTTGGATGCCGGCTTTGTTAAAAGCTTTGGTCCAAGCACGAACGGCCTTGTTGGGGTTCTCACCGTACATTAGGTTCACCTGTTCAAAAGCTCCTCCATTGGTCTCGATGCGGTCGAAGCACCCCATCTCTACAATCGCCGGGGCAACTTTTACCAGTTGGTCCACCCTTGGCTGATATTTTCCGCTCGATTGCCACATGTCGCGGTACACCAAGCTGAATATTATCTCTTTTGCCATTGCGTTAATCTTCTGATTCAAAAACATAGCCCCATTTTAACAATAATTGGGGATAATGCAAATATACAAAAATAATATTGTATATAATGTAAAAGTATTTTTTTAACACACCTCTTAGGTTCAATATTTGATTGCTTGAATGTTTTTTATGGAGAATTAAAAAATCATTCGTATCTTTGTCTTCGATTATGTGTAGAAAATAAGTATTATGCAACCTTGATTTCGTGTATATTTATAAAATAATCAAACCTTGATTTCGTGATGAAAAGAAAGATTTACGACCAATTGCTGCTCTGGAAAAACAAACGTAAAGGTAAGTCTGCCATGATGATAGAGGGTGCTCGTCGTGTGGGCAAAAGTTATATCGTGAAGGAGTTTGCCAAACGGGAATACAAGAGCTATATTCTGATTGACTTCTTCAAGGTGGGCGACGACATAAAAGACCTGTTCAAGAACTACAAGGATAACCTCGACATGCTCTTCACCTACCTG
>CACZRR010000079.1 GCA_902783595.1 uncultured Bacteroidota bacterium | reverse complement strand
TGACTTCTTCAAGGTGGGCGACGACATAAAAGACCTGTTCAAGAACTACAAGGATAACCTCGACATGCTCTTCACCTACCTGAGCACTTATTTCTCCACCAAGCTCTATCCCCGCGAATCCATCATCGTCTTCGACGAGATTGAGTTCTGTCCTGCCGCCCGTGCCGCCGTCAAGTACCTGGTGGAGGACGGCCGCTACGACTATCTGGAGACGGGGTCGCTGCTGGGCATGCAGATGAGCACCAAGAGGAAACGGAAGAAGGATGAGAAGAAAGAAGACTACCTCGTCCCGTCGGAAGAGGAGAATATCGTGATGCAACCCATGGATTTCGAGGAATTCCTGTGGGCGATGGGCGAGGAGACTTTGATGGACTTTGTGCGCATGAAGTTCGCTGCCCAGGAGCCTGTGGGCCAATCCATGCACCGCAAAATCATGGACTATTTCCGGCTCTACATGATTGTGGGCGGTATGCCGCAAGCCATTCTGGAGTACCTCGACACCCGCTCGTTCGAAGATGTCGACCGCGTGAAGCGCCAGATACTCAACCTCTACAACAACTGCATCGACCAGTATGCCGGTGTGCATACGCCCAAGGTGAAAGCCATCTATGAGGCCATCCCGGCCCAGTTGCAGCTCCACGAGCACAAATTCCAGTTGTCGGATCTGAACAAGGACGCCCGCTTCCGCGACTACGACAGCTCCTTTTTCTGGCTGCGCGACGCCAAGATGGTGAACTTGGCCTTCAACACTACCGAGCCAAGCATCGGATTGGGGCTCAAGCATCGGGACAACTCGCTGAAATGCTACATGAACGACACCGGCTTGATGATCAGCCACGCTTTCGATGAGCGTGGGGTTGTCTCCGAGCAGTTGTACCAGAAAATCCTCAAAGACAAGCTGGACGCCAATATCGGCATGCTGATGGAAAACATCGTGGCGCAGATGCTCACGGCCAACGGCTGCAAACTGTTCTTCTACTCCAACTCCTCACGCGAAAACAAGGACGACCGCATGGAGATAGACTTCCTCATTGCGAAGAGTGCCATCACCAGCCGGCATAATATCTCACCCATCGAGGTGAAATCCTCGACAGGCTTTAATACCGTCTCGCTGGCGAAATGCATTAAGAAATACTCCACCCATTTGGCACAAGCCTATATCCTCCATACCGGCGACGTCGAGAGAGACGGTGACTATCTTTACCTGCCGTTGTATATGGTACCCTGCCTCTGAGGATTGAACAACTGCAATCCTCAGAGAACTAATAATCTTTTTGCTATTCCATAAATAATGCGTATCTTTGCAGTTCGAAAAAAGACAGTTGATTATAAACGAAAACAACGTAAAAACAGAAATATAGAGTAAAGATAAATACATAATTAAGAAGCGTTTTTGCTTTTCGTAGTATTCCTGAAATCTGGACAATTTCAAGCCATTACGATGAAAACAAAATGCTCTCGGTGTTACCGTGAGCTTTTTGCACGTAATGGCAGGCAGTCCAGAGCCTCAGGAATCGGCAGAAGCTCACGGTTCCTTTATTTATCACCGAACAAATTATGAAGCCCATCATAAAATACAGAGGCGGAAAGTCTAAAGAGATTCCATTGTTGACGCCATATATTCCCAAATACGAAGGAAGATATATTGAACCGTTTTTGGGAGGTGGTGCGATGTATTTCCATCTAGAGCCCCAACAAGCTGTGATTAACGACATTAACACAAGGCTGATGGGGTTTTATACGACTGTACAAAAGAACTATTCCAAACTAAGTAAGGAATTGGCAAAACTGGAAAACATCTATACGAAGAACAGGGCTGATTTTGATGCACTAAAGATGTTGCACCCAGACGAACGTGTGGAAGATAAAAACGAAGCGTTGTATTACAGATTGCGAGATATGTATAATGGCCTCACTAAACCACAATACAGTGCTGCTGCCTTATACTATTTCATCAACAAGACGGCATACTCCGGAATGATTAGGTTTAACGCCAAGGGAGAGTACAATGTACCGTATGGCAGATACAAAAACTTTAATACCACGCTTATAACGAAGCAACATCATCGTCTATTAGCTAATACCGAGATACATAATGCCGATTACAGGGAGATCTTTTCCCTTGCAGAGGCAGATGATTTCGTTTTTTTAGACCCTCCTTATGATTGTATCTTCTCTGATTACGGCAATAATGAATATAAGGATGGATTTAGTGAGAAAAGCCATCGCCAGTTAGCAAATGACTTCCAAAATCTTAATTGCAGGGCATTGATGGTTATTGGTGCAACGCCACTAACAAGAGAGCTATATGGTGGTAACATTGTCGCAGAATACGACAAGAACTATTCAGTAAACATTAGGAACCGGTTTCAAGCGGAAGCGGTTCATATAATTGTCACCAACTATGCAAACTAAAACGATGCGTGCTCGCCCGGTCAATAGCAGGAGTTTGTTCTTTATAACCTCCCCTAGAACACCTTTTAAGGCCATCCCCGAAATAGCCCTACTGGATGAAGAGTTGCATGGCGAAATCTGGAATTCTGATACACAGGCGAAGTATTATCACTTGTTGAGAGACAGGGATTTTTTCGAGGGGAATGAAGCAAAAGATACTGCATTTGCAGGTCGAGATCGAATCAATCGATTGCCTCACAAAATGGGATTCGTCAAATTGCCTGAGATTGCCCTTACCGAAGCTGGTAAAGAGTTTGTTGAATCAAACAACAAAGAAGAAATCCTACTTAGGCAGATGCTAAAATATCAACTTCCCTCTCCATTACAGCCGAAGGGGAAAGGTTCTGCCGACTTTTGGGTAAAGCCTTATCTTGAGTTGTTTAGACTTATCAGAGATTTGGGCGAATTGTCGTTCGACGAATTGCAAATATTCGGGATGCAACTGGTCAATTACGAGTATTATGATGAGATAGTCGAGAAAATAAAAGATTTCAGGCTAAGGAAAAATGCCAATAAAGGCAATTACAGGGAGTTTAAACAAAAGGTCTTTTTTGAGGAAACTCGGTACATCTACAGGTTTGAGATATCTTCTGGAAATATCCAAACAAGAGAGAGTAGAACAGAAACTGTTCAAGATTTTCTAAGTAAAAAAATTAGTAATCTTAGAGATTATGCTGATGCTGCGATAAGGAACTTGCGTTCGACGGGATTGGTGAATGTGACAGCTATTGGAAAAACACTTAGTATACTACCGGAAAGAAGAAATGATGTAGATTACTTCTTGTCTACTATAGACAGAAATCCAGTTTATGTAAGTCAACATAATCAATACGAGGATTATTTGGGTAACGCATCGTTACCAGTACTACTGGCTGACGATAAAAACAAGGTAATAGAAACCCTACAAAACGAATTTAAAATATCTACGAACGCGTCTTTGTCCATCAATCGGCTAAAGGATCTCCTCAATGAACAGAGAGAGTTACGACAGCAAGAGAGAATCAAAGCTCAAGTCAAAGACCTGAAGGAATACAAACTCTACGACGAAATAGACAGTACATTTGATTCTATGGGGAGCTGCTATGAACCTTCACTTTTCTTTGAGTGGAACACCTGGAGAGCAATGACTATGCTTGACGGTGGAGATATTCAATCTAACTTAAAGTTTGACGATTCCGGAAATCCAATGAGTACCGCATTGGGTAAAATGGCAGATATAGAATGTGACTATGGTGATTTTGACTTGATTGTGGAGGTGTCGTTATCATCAGGCGCTTTGCAATTCAAAATGGAAGGTGAGCCAGTTCCGCGCCATCTAGGCATACACAAAAGTAAGACAAACAAACCAACATACGGTTTGTTCATTGCGCCAACAATTAATCCCGCCACCGTGGCTCATTTTTACTCTTTATACCACTCAAATATAGCCATGTATGGTGGGAAATGTAATATTATCCCCATGACGCTTGATACTTTCCGAAAGATGTTGAAGGATGCAGTAGATGCTACATCAAAGCCCAACGCAAATAATATCAGAAAACTTTTTGACGCATCCTTGCGATATGCCCAAGAAAGTAACAATAATAACGGAACTGAAACGGATTGGTACAACATGATAACAAAAACCGCTAACAATTGGTTGGCTGCTTAAATTGACATGAAAACAAAATGCATGATATTACCCTTCGCACTTCTTTTTCTCGCCTGCGACAACACCACCGTATCGCGTGCTGAATACGACGCGTTGCTGAGGGAAAAGCAGGAAATGGAAGCTCTCAACGACTCGCTACAGTTCGAGCTGTCGAGCCTCAAGGTCTACGTCGAATGCCTCGAAGAGGATAACGACGAGCTGGCGGAAGAGCTGAAACGAACAACATGCGACCAGCGATAAAGGTTTTTCATAACCCTATTTTTTTATGTGAAGAGGGGCGGCCATGCGTGGCTGCCCTGTTTTTTGTGGTATGTGACGCTCCTACAGGGCTTTGAGATAGATTTAATGGGGTTTATGGGTTTGGTGGAGGATTTGCTATTAAAAGAAATGCCCTATGGGCAATGGGGTGTATGCAACCGACAAGGTGTTTCCCTAAGGTTTAAACCTACCAACTCCCTATCAAGACCCTACCAACTCCCTATCAACTCCTACCGTGGTAGGAGTTGGTTAGGAGTTGGTAGGGAGTTGATAACTGGTTTATAGGTAGTTATAGGTAAAGCGGTAGCAGGGCAGTTTTGCCCTGTTTTTTACCGTGATTTTAACAAAAAAAAAAGAAATAATTAGAGACGGAAAAGGGCGGTGGCGGAGGCTGTGGTGACGGCGGCTACTTCGGCAAGGGATATGCCTCGGAGGTCGGCGATCTTCTGGGCGATGAGGGGGATGTAGGCGCTCTCGTTGCGCTGGCCGCGGTGGGGGACGGGGCTGAGGTAGGGGGCGTCGGTCTCCAGGAGGAGGCGGTCGAGGGGGACGGCCTTGACGACGTCGGCCATGGTGGCGTTCTTGAAGGTGACCACGCCGCCGATGCCGAGGAGGAAACCCATTTCAATGGCGCGTTGAGCTTCCTGTACGCTGCCGCCGAAGCAATGCATGACGCCGCGCCATGATGGCCGGTTTATTTCACGTAGTAATGAGAAGACTTCATTGTGAGCCTTGCGAATGTGGAGGCAGACAGGGAGGTCGAGATCAACGGCCCACTGTAACTGGGTTTTCAACACCTCGCGCTGCTGGGCCTCGAAGGTGCGGTCCCAGTAGAGGTCCATACCAATTTCGCCGACGGCAATAAAATTTAACGGCGAATTACTCGGATTAAAGAGGCGGGATTGGACGTGCCGGAGTTCGTTTTCGTAGTCTTCTTTGACCGATGTGGGATGGAGCCCTGCCATGCGGCGAAAACATTGTGGGTGATCGCTATAGAGTGCGTCGAGGGCAGGAGTGGAGCTGCTGTCGATGTCGGGCAGGAGCATGGTGGTGACGTTGGCGTCAACGGCACGCTGTATGGCCTCGTCGCGGTCGTTATCGAAAGCCTCGTCGTAGAGGTGGCAGTGGGTGTCAACGAATGTCATGGGCCTGGATGATTTCGGTCATCATGTCGTAGAGCTGCAACAATGTGGGATCATCTGCCAGCATGCGTCGATGCATGGCGAGGGTCTTGTTGTCGTGACGTACGGCGGGTCCCGTCTGCTGGCGCCGCAGGTCGCCGTAGTCCCATTTGCGTAGGGTTTGTTCGGCGAGGGGACGCAGCATGTTGAAGTCGAGCCCGCAGTGCTGCATTAGGGCCTGCGCTTCACCATTGATGGCATTGACGAAATTGCTCACCATTACTGCGGCGAGATGTGCGCGGCAGCGCTGAGCGTGGTCGAGGCGGTAGATATGCGGTGTGACGGAGGAGAAGAGACCCTCGATGGCCGCGGTGGCGGCAGCATTGGAGCCTTCGATGCAGAGAGGAAGGTGCTGGTAGTCGATGGCTATGTCGCGCACGAAGGTCTGTGGTGACCACACGACGCCGTTGCGGCGGGAGATGCGGTCGAGCACTGTGATGGGTGTGGACCCCGAAGTGTGCAGCACCAACGCCTGGGGAAATCGCAGGTCGAGGGGCAGTTCATAGAGTGCATCGTCGCTGACGGCGAGGATGTAGACGTCGGCATCGTCGCGCAGGTGATTGAGACGGTCGGTGGCGCTGGCGCCAACGGCGTCGGCGAGTCGTGCTGCATGGTCGTACTCGCGAGAAAAAACCTGTAAGATGGTATGTCCCACAGCGCGTAGCGCCATCGCCAGATGGGTGGCCACGTTGCCCGACCCGATGAATGTGATGGTGCTGGTGGCGGCACGAGGTGCCGCTGTGGGATCAGTATTCGTCCTCTTCAAAGAAAAAGTCCTCCTTGGTGGGATAGTCGGGCCAGATGTCTTCTATATTTTCGTACTGGTCGCCTTCGTCCTCAATTTCTTGAAGGTTTTCCACCACTTCCATGGGAGCACCAGTGCGCTGTGCATAGTCAATCAGTTCCTCTTTTGTTGCGGGCCAGGGCGCGTCTTCCAATTTCGATGCTAATTCAAGTGTCCAATACATATTTGGTGTCCAATTATTTTCTCAAAAAAAGCGTGCAAAAGTACGTGAAAAAATAATACCGGCAAATTTTTTTTGCAATCAGCTGATATACAAATCTTCTCTTTTTCCTGCCGCTGTCACGAGGTGGCGTGAAAGTACGAAGAGGTAGTCGGAAAGGCGGTTCAGGTAGCGTCGCAGATTGGCGTTGATGTCTGTGGTGTGTGACAGTGTAACCACACGGCGTTCGGCGCGGCGACATACGGTGCGGCACACATGGGCTTGAGCGCCTGCCATTGTGCCGCCTGCCACCACGAAGTTGTGCAGTTGAGGTACGGTGGCGGTGAGGGCGTCGATGTGCTGTTCCAGGTCGGCCACATCGTCGGGTGTTATCTGAGGCAGACGTGCTGCTATGTCCTCCTCTTCGGTAGCCAGTAGGGTCTGTATGTCGAAGAGTTTGTGCTGTACCACCTTGAGGTAGGCGTGGATTTCGTCGTTGTTGCTGCGTACCATCTCGCCCAGTAGGCCGATGTGTGCTCCCAGTTCGTCGACGGTGCCGTAGGACTCCACGCGTGGGTCGTCCTTGTCGACACGACGGCCGCCCACTAGCGAGGTGGTGCCGCCGTCACCTGTTTTGGTGTATATCATTTGATTAAGGGTTGGTAAGGGATGTGTAGGGGGTTGGTCAGACGCGTTCGACGGATTTCACCTCGGGGATGACGCGTTTGATGGCCTGCTCGATGCCCTGTTTGAGTGTCTGCAGGGCGTGGGGGCAGCTGCCACAATGTCCTTTGAGGCGCACCATGACGACGCCTTCGGCTGTCATGTCAACGTATTCCACGTCGCCCCCGTCCTGCTGCAGGTAGGGACGTATCTGAGCCAGTGCGTTCAGCACCTTCTGTTCGACGGCGGGTTTCTCTTGGTCGGTCATAGATTGGTTGTGTTTGGTATGTTATCGACGTCTTTCGTTATTTAATTCACTTTTATCTTGCAGATTTCGGTGATGGTGTTGCGCGCCAGCGTGTCGAAGGCGGCAGCCACGGGGTCTTTGGTGTTGGCGGGGTTGAATAGTGCTGCAGGTTTGCCGTTGTCGCCGCTTTCGGCGATGCTCTGTACCAGGGGTATTTCGCCCAACAGGGGTATGCCCATTTCCTCGGCCAGCCGGCGGCATCCGCCTTTTCCGAAGATGTAGTACTTGTTCTGTGGCAGTTCGGCTGGGGTGAAGTATGCCATATTCTCAACGAATCCCAGTACAGGGATGTTGACGCTTTCGTTGCGGAAGAGTTCCACGCCACGCACCACGTCGGCCAGTGCCACTTGCTGCGGTGTGCTGACGATGATGGCGCCGCTGACCGGCATGGTTTGTGCCAAGGTGAGCTGAATGTCGCCGGTTCCCGGGGGCATGTCGACGACAAGGTAGTCGATTTCGTCCCACCATGTCTCGGTGAGCAGTTGCTTCAGTGCGCCGCTTGCCATGGGGCCACGCCATGCGAGTGCTTTGTTGGGGTCGACGAAGAATCCCACGCTCATCAGTTTGATGCCGTAGCGTTCTACTGGGAGCATGTAGGTTTTCTCGCCGACCTTGTGGCCGTATATCTCTTCGCCTTCGACGCCCAGCATGATGGGTATGGAAGGTCCGTAGATATCGGCGTCGACGAGGCCTACCTTGGCGCCCGTTTTAGCCAGTGCGATGGCGAGGTTGACGGCGACGGTGCTCTTGCCTACGCCGCCTTTACCGGAGGCCACCACGATGGTGTTGTGGATATGTTCGAACACCTCTTTGAATTCTTCTTTGGGGTCGGGCTGAGGACGCGAAGTGAGATTGATGCTCACTTCGGCTTCGCGATCCACAAATTCGTGGATGGCGGCCACGCAGTCGTCGCTCATCTTCTTTTTCATGGGGCAGGCAGGTGTGGTGAGTACCAAGTCGAAGCTCACCTTCTTGCCTTCCACCTTTATATTTTCTATCATTCCCAGTTCGGTGAGGCTGCGACCGAGGTCGGGGTCGTTGACGTGCCCCAGGGCCATTTCTATTTGTGTCGACGTGATCATGCTATTCCAGTGTTTGTCTTATTTTTGTTTCCAGTTCTCTTCCCCGCAAATTCCGTGCCACTATTTTGCCTTCGCGATCTATGAGTACTGTGGCGGGGATGGAGCGTATGCCGTAGAGCTGGCCGCCTGCCGACGACCACCCGCGGAGGTCGCTGACGTGGTTGGGCCACAGGAGTCCGTCGTCGGCAATGGCTTTGAGCCATGCTTCGCGGTCTTTGTCGAGCGAGACGCTGAATATCTCGAATCCGCGGCTTTTGAAGAGATTGTAGATACGTACTACGTTGGGGTTCTCCATGCGGCAGGGGCGGCACCATGATGCCCAGAAGTCGATTAGCACCACCTTGCCGCGCAGGTCGCTGAGGCGTCGCACCTTGCCGTCGCGGTCTTCGAGAGCGATATCGGGGGCTTCGCTTCCCGGCAGCAGCACACCTTGCAGGCGGCTGTCGAGGTACCGCACGAAGTCGTGGCTACGCCAGAGGCTGTCTTGTGCGTCGCGCACGGCGAGGTAGAGCGAGGCGTATTGGTCGAATTGCTGTTCGAAGAAGGTGACCAGGAAGGCGCTCATCAGCAGTCCTGGACGTTGCCGTAGCAGGGCCTCTATGGAGTCGGGGAGGGCGTCGGTGCGCTTCTCGCGCAGCAGTTGTGCATAGAGGGTGGTGTAGTCACGGTAGAGGGACATATTGTCCGATCCCTTGGTTTCGTTGATGACGAAGCAGTTGTAGTCGGCGAGGTAGGAAGCTGCGAGGGTTATGTTTTCGTTGGGGAGCATGATGACATGCAGCATGGCGTTCGGGTGCCGTTCGGGGGTGAGCACCACCATGATGGGGATATCGGAGTAGCGGTCGAGCTTCACGTTGCCGCGCCGGTTGGTGGTGAGTGTGTCGACGATGACGAGGCGTCCGCCGTCGGGTTCGCTCACCATGATGCGTGTGCCCTCAGGGAGACCCGTCAGGGTGCAGCTGAGGTTCATTTTCTGTCCCCACAGTGTGATGGGGAACAGCAATAGAAGCCATATAGCGATTTTTCTCATAATGTTTTTTTTCTTGGTAGGGGTATCAGTTCTTCGTAGTGTTCTTCTCCCTCACCACCTTGAGGTCTTCGTCCACATCGAGGTATATGCGATGGAAGGCTTCGTTGCCGTAGAGATGGCTGGCGATGTAGGCCTTTACGAGGGTGGCAATGAGGGTGCGTTGGGTGTTGAAGGCGGCGGCATCGGAGGGTACTTCGTGCTGTTCACCCCATTGGCGCACGGCGCGCAGCAGTCGTTCGTCGACGCGGTAGTGGCGGTAGAAAGCGTCGGCATCGGCGTAGCGTTGCAGCAGTGCGGCGCCATGATGACGCACCTCGTCGAAGGCCACATGTTGCAGTGCTCCGCTGCCTGCCAGGCGGTTGTAGTAGCCGTAGGAGGGGTCTTTTCGGTAGGCGATGGGGAGGTCGGGGAAGATGCCGCCACCGCCGTATACTATGCGACCGCCGACGGTGTGGTACTCCGTCGAGTCGGTGATATGCAGGGTCATGCTGTCGGCGTAGCTCTCCTGCACCAGTTGGTCGAGGTATTCGCGGTAGTATTCGTCTGTGCCGCGGTCGTAGGGTCGCTGGATGGAACGTCCCGAGGGGGTGTAGTAGCGTGCCGTGGTGAGGAGTACCGACGATCCGTCGCTCAGGGCGAACTCGCGCTGCACCAACCCTTTGCCGAATGTGCGACGACCTACGATTGTGGCGCGGTCGTTGTCCTGCAGTGCGCCGCTGACCACCTCGCTGGCCGATGCGGAGCTCTCGTCTACCATCACGGTTACACGACCTGTGGTGAAGAGGCCGCCGCGCCGCGCGTAGATGTTTTGGCGAGGCGAGTGAGCGCCCTCGGTGTAGACGATAAGGCTGCCTGTCGGCAGCAGTTCGCCGGCGATGTCGACGGCGGCGCTGAGGGAGCCGCCGGTGTTGCCGCGGAGGTCGAAGATGAGGTGGCGCATACCCTTCGATGTGAGGTCGCGCAGAGCGGTGTGGAATTCGTCGTGGCTGGTGGATGAGAAGGTGCTGAGGAACACGTAACCTGTGGTGTCGTCGAGCATGCCGTAGTAGAGCACCGTGTGGTGGTTCACTACGCCGCGTCGCACTTTGTACTGAATGCTCTCGGTTGTGCCGCGGGGCGTGAAGCGCTCGATATCGATAGCCACCGTCGTACGACGAGGGCCGCGCAGCAGTGCCACCACGGTGTCGGCGGGCAGGCCTGTCACCTTGCGTCCGTCGACGCGCACAATCTTGTCGCCTGCGCGGAGTCCTATGTCTGCCGAGGGGCCGTCGGCAATGACGTTGCCCACGAAGGTGGTGTCGCCCTCGCGGCGCAGCAGTAGTCCCACGCCTTCGAAGCGGCCGCGCATCAGTTCCTCGGTGCGCTCGGTTTCGAGCACCGACAGGTAGGCGCTGTGCGGATCCAGCTCGGCGAGCATCACGCCCACCAGTCGTTCGGCCATGGAGTCGGCATCCATCACATCTACATATTCGTCGGCCACCAGTTCTGCCACCTCGCCCACCTTTTCCTGAAGGGATGACGCGGTGTCGCTGCGCTTGTGCGAGGTGAACATCGCGCCCATCATCACTCCCATCACCATTGCCGCCACCACAAGCACACCGTTGCCTGTCCAGACAGATTTCTTCTCGTTATCCATAATCGTACTCTATAACGAATTCGATGATGATAAAGTATATTGTGCGGAAGAAAAAAGCCTCGCTTGTTGCTCAGCAGGGTGCGGCAACGTGGTGGTAGGAGGTTGGTGAGGCCTTGCCCCGCGGTGTGACGAAGAAGAGGTACACATGCAGCGCCTGATTGCGCAGGTAGTCGGGCAATTGGGCGACGAGCACGCCGGATGTACATGGCGTCGGTTCCGCCAGCCATCCTGCCTCCGCCGCTTCGCTGTAGGCGTAGAGGTAGAGCATGCTGCTTCTGGTGACATCGCTTGTGGTACTGAAGGACAACTGCAGTGTTCCGTCGGCGCTCACCGTCAGGTTGTCCACTTTGGGCGCCGACAGAGTGCCGTAGCTCAACGTTAAAGCGCTGTAGTCGATGGCGCCGTCGGCGGTGAAGCAGTCTTTGTTCAGTTTGCGGAAATAGGTATAGGGGTAGAGTAGTTTCTTTTCCGAGCTATTCTTCAAGCCGATGTCGTAGGCCTCTCTCATCTTTGACGAAAGATGCACGATATCAAGAAAATGGTTGCGGTGCTCCCTCTGTTTGTCGCTCCTGGGGTTGCGTACCTTCGTCGGTTTCTTTCTGCGCACCACCTCCTTTCCTGTCCGCGGGTCGATGTAGTGTGTCTCATTGCCGATGCTCCCTGCGAGGCGGTGCATTCCGTAATTTATAGCCATAGCAATTTGTTTTTTCGGTTGCAAAGGTACGTATTTATTTTGAGAATAGTAGATGCTGTCCAAAATTTGTTTGTAGGGTATTGTGGATCAGGCCGCTATGACTTCTTTGGGCGTAGGAAGTGGAACGGGGGATAAGGAGGGAGTTCTGAGGGTGTGGTAATAGAGTTTTCTTGGACCTATCTAGGAACTACCTTGGAGCTACCTAGGAGCTACCATAGGGCGGGTATAGCGAAACTATAGAGCAACTATAGAGCAACTATAGAGCGGCTGCGAACAAGGTGTTGAAAATGTGTGGGTTGTGGAGAATTTGTATATGATTCCAAAAAGTGTCTTTTGGTGGGAGGTCTGTGCTACAGCATGTTAGGAGGTTTTGTGGCCTTGTTTTGCTCCCTTTCTCCGATTGCAAAGATACGCATTTTTTCTCCGAAATGCAAATTTATTTTATCACATTTCGGGTGGTTTTGCCATGTGGCAGAATATGTGTATCTTTGCAAAAATTTTTTTGTGCCGATGAAACTCTTGAAACGTTTCCTCCAAGGCTACACCTCGGTGAGCCTGATGTTGCGTATTTTTATAGGTCTCGTTGTGGGCGCCCTGCTGGGATTGTTGTTGCCGCAGTGGACGGGCATAGGTGTCATGGGACGCATGTTTGTGTCGGCCCTCAAGGGCATAGCACCCGTGCTTGTGGCGGTGCTTGTGATGTCGTCGATAGCCAAAGCGGGCAAAGGCTTGGGCCCCCGTTTCAGGACGGTTATATCGCGCTACCTGCTGTCTACTTTCATCGCCGCCCTCTGTGCTGTCGTGGGCAGCATGCTCTTCCCCGTCACCCTCGAGTTGGGCGGTGAGGCGGCCGAGGTAGAGAGCTCGGCAGGGTCGCTGGCCGATGTGTTCACCAACCTGCTCTCCTCGATGGTTGCCAACCCTGTGGCGGCGATTGCCAACGCCAACTATATCGCCATACTCTTCTGGAGCATCGTGTTGGGCGTATCGCTCAAGACGATGGCTTCCAACGCCACTGTCAATGTGGTGCACGACCTCTCGTCGGTGGTCACCAAGGTTGTGAAGTGGGTCATTCAGTTTGCCCCCTTCGGTATTTTTGGCCTTGTTTTCGCCACCGTCAGCGAGAATGGCCTCTCGGTATTCACCACCTATGGTCACCTGCTCCTCCTGCTGGTGGGATGCATGCTTGCCAATACCTTCATCTTCAATCCCTTCATCTCGTTCCTCATGCTGAAGAAGAATCCCTATCCGCTGCTCTTCACCTGCTTGAGGGAGAGCGGTCTTCAGGCCTTCTTCACTCGCTCGTCGGCGGCCAACATACCCATCAATATGGCACTCTGCAAGAAGTTGGGCCTCGACGAAGAGTTTTATAGTGTCAGCATCCCTCTCGGTGCCACCATCAATATGGACGGTGCCGCCGTCACCATCACCGTCTTCGCCCTTGCTGTGGCCAACACGATGGGTGTTGATGTGAGCTTCGGGTCGGCCCTATTCCTCAGCATCATCGCCACCCTTGGTGCCTGTGGCGCTTCGGGTGTGGCCGGCGGTTCACTGCTGCTCATACCTATGGCTTGCTCCTTCTTCGGCATAGGCAACGATGTAGCCATGCAGGCGGTAGCTATAGGCTTCATCATTGGCGTTGTGCAGGACTCCGTCGAGACGGCCCTCAATTCCTCCGGCGACGCCTTCTTCACCGCCACTGCCGAATACTATGATCGTCGTCGTCGCGGGGAGACCCCAAAACAGTGAAAAAGGTGTTCATAACCCCATGTTTTGCACCTTCGTTTTTGTTGAAAACTGGCGGTAAAAACGAAAAATAAAGTGTTAAAAAATTTTTGTAGATAGCTGAAACACAGCCTCTCCAAGAAATTTTAGGATTATTTAACATTCCTTTCCCATACAGAGTCTTGGTGGGTATCGGAAAAAGGTGTACTTTTGCAATTCCTTTTTGGGCTTGTTATGCCCACAAAATGCATTGAAACTGAATATATAAAAATAAAAAAACAAGTAAAGCAAAATGCCAACAATTCAGCAATTAGTTCGCAAAGGACGTCAGCAGATGGAGTACAAGAGTAAGTCTCCCGCCCTCGACAGCTGCCCG
>CACZRR010000078.1 GCA_902783595.1 uncultured Bacteroidota bacterium | reverse complement strand
TTCGGGCGGTGGTGCGTTGATTACCAACAATGAGGATGAATGGCGTGAAATCATGATGTATGCCACCCAGTACCGCGAGAGCTACCCTTATTATCAGCATGAGAAGATTGGTTTCAATTACCGTATGAGCAATATCTGTGCGGGTATTGGTCGTGGACAGATGACGGTGGCGAATGAGCATATTGCGCATCATAAACATGTGCAAGGGCTGTATGAACAGTTATTGGCTGATGTGCCAGGAATTACTGTTCACAAACAGCCCGATGTAAGATGTAAGATGGCAGATGGAAGAGAGGTTCCCGTATATGACAGTAATTATTGGTTGTGTACAATCACACTCGATCCTTCGTTGAGAATCAAGGGACAGGAGAATGCCTATAAGACCATCGTGCAAGGGGCCGTGGGCGGTGCTGCGGGTGTTATCCATGTCGCAGACAGTGCAACAACAGATTGCCAGCCCAATGACAACGTGGAAGCACTGCGTGTCTTCATGGATCAGGCTGGTGTGGAGGCACGCCCTGTTTGGAAACCTATGCACAAACAGCCGGTATATAAGAATGCACCTGCATACGTGAATGGGGTGAGCGAAGCAATGTTCAAGATTGGCATGTGTCTGCCTGCCGGCCCATACGTCAAGGACGATGATGTGAAATATATAGTTGACTGCATCAAGGCTGCAATTCTGTAATGGAATACACTCACGCAAGCCAAATTAGATGTTTTATGTATGAAAAACATGGAACACGTTTGCAATGAAATAAAAAGCGCGGCTTACCAAAACCACCAAGTGTTTGAAAAAATCGACCACCTGATGGCTTATTATGATGGCTTGGTACAAACGAGTCACCCCTTTATGCCATCCGGCACTCTGTGGAGTAGCAACTACGCTTCGGACATCTATATGTCAATCGAAGTTACTCTTGAATCCATCAAGATGACGATGAAAGCCGGTCACCTCACCGATGCTTTTGTGCTGATGCGCAAACTGTTCGATACAATGTTGGTCGATATCTTTTACGATGTCATGCGAAAAAGCAATTATGATTTTGAGAATGGAGGCATCGTGGAGGAGGTCGACAACTGGATAAGAGGCAAACAGCGAATTCCACGTACCGAAAAGCTTCTCGAATTCCTGAGAATAGCTTCCTCGTCAAAAGACATATACCCCTTTTTCGGATGGGACACTGATTTGAAGGTATATCGTGAGATACTCGACGACAATGTGCATTCAACTGGTTATAACAATTTGCTGCTGAATTGCAAGGGTTTGCCGTTCGTGGGAAGAGTGGACTATTTGGATGATGCCGCTACGATGTTGGTGCAGATTGCAACGGTTCATATTGCATTCGTGTTTTTCCTGAACGGTCATTTCATGACCCCCCACGACTATGAGCATTATCTTGACGAAGACCAAACTCCACCGTATGGGAACAATCGCTGGTCGGCAAGCTATGCACAAGCCGCTTTCGACGAATTCATCAAACCCCATGCCGAACTGGCCGCATTTCTGAAAGAGAGATGTGTGCTGGACATAAATTAACTTTTGATTATGATTAAGCGCATCACACTTCGCGACGTTGCCACCTTCGACCATGAAGGGGTTACCTTCGACGATTTGGCAAAGGTCAACTTCATCTATGGCGGCAACGGCACGGGGAAGACTACTATCAGTCGTCTGCTGGCCAGCTGGGGCGACGCCCAGTATTCCAACTGCCAGATTGAATGGGACGGCAAGCCCGTCGGGGTGTTGGTGTACAACAAGGACTTCCGCCTGCGCAACTTCAAGGAGAGCATCCCAGGAGTGTTCGCTGTGGGCAAGGAATGGGTGAACAACAGCGGCGAACTTGCGGAGCTGCGCAAAAAACGGGTAGAACTTGGCAACCAGGCCAAACGGGTGACCGACAGGATTGCCCGCACCAAGATGAACCTGGCCATGGAAAAGGGGCGATTGGTAACTACGCTGTGGTATAGCCTGAGACGGCCCGTTTCAAATATCCTAGGTTCGTTTTTTGAAGAGGATTTATGGTATAGAAATCAGTTCTCTTTTGCCGAAAAGGTGACAGACTGGTTGAAAAACCATGAAATTGACGAAACGGTAACCGAGGAGTCGATAAGGCAACATTACAAGGAATATTTGGATGATGGGGAACCCAATCAGGAGAAACGAGAGCTGTTACGAAAGGTGGTGATGGATTTTTTGGCCGCCCAGGCGGAAAGCGAGGTGAAGATAACTGACCGCTTGGTAGACCATCTGCAGAAGGAAATCAACGAATGGGAAGAGGAAGAAGCCGAGGCAATGCGTGCCTACAACGAGGTGGAGGCTTCGATTGAAGGCCGTGAGAAAACGCTGACCAGCGTGCAGCCCGCCATCGATCGCATCAATAAGATGTTGGAACAGTCGAAGTTTACTGGTTTCAGCATCCAGCCGTCGCCCACCTATCCGAATTATTACCAGATTCAGCGTGAAGACGGCTCGTTTGAGAACGATACCCTCAGCGAGGGGGAATTGAATTTCATAGCCTTCCTCTATTATTATCAGTTGGCCATGGGCAACAGTCTGGATTTCGACATTGGAGATAATCGCGTGCTTGTGATTGACGACCCCATGTCGAGCCTCGACAACAATGTGATGCTGTTGGTGAGCGGGATGATAGAACGGCTGGTGGCTGAGGCTAGAGAGAAAAACAAGCCGGCGGGACCTAATATTGAGCAGGTGTTTGTGCTGACGCACAACCGCATGTTCCACAAGCAGGTGAGTTCGCGCCAGCGTAGGGCCGACACCCATTACTGGCTGTTGGGGAAACGCAATGGCAAGAGCTATGTAAAGCCTTACGGAGACCAAAACCCCGTGAAGGGCGAGTATGCCATGTTGTGGCAGGAGCTGAAAGAGGCGCAGAATGGTGACGACCGCATAGGGCTGCAGAATGCGATGCGCCGCATCATAGAGTATTATTATGTGGGCATCGGCGGCTACTCGAAACGTAAGCTGATACCCGACAATTTCTCCGATGACCCTGATGAGCTGCTCATCATGTCGTCGCTGGCCAAGTGGGTGGACGAGGGTTCTCACACGATTGATGACGACCTCTATGCCGAGCCTCTGCAGGACTCGGGCGAACGCTATATGGAGGTGTTCCGCCGCCTGTTTGAAAAGACGGGACACCTGTCGCACTACAAAATGATGATGGGGGAGGAGTGACCTTATGCCACAGAACAGCTTGGCGGCCATACGCTACAGGATTCTCGACGAGTGCTTCGGCAACCGCAACCGCTATTACTATATCGACGACCTGGTGGACACCGTCAACCGCCGCCTCGAGGACTTGGACTGCCGTCCCGTCACCAAGCGCACCATCCAGCAGGACATCCGCTTCATGCGCAGCCGCGAGGGCTACGGCATCGAGCTGGAGCAACGCTTCAGCGGCCACGAGCGCATCTACCGCTACGCCGACCCCGACTTCAGCATCTTCCGCCAGGAGATTTCGCCCGAGGAGGCCCGTCAGCTGAGCGACACCATACAGATGCTCAGCCGTTTCAAGGGACTGCCCACCTACCAGTGGCTCGACGAGGTGCTGGTGCGACTGCAGCAGAAGTTCCACCTCGACGGCATGGAGCAGGGCACGGTGATGTTCGCACAGAACCCCTACCTGCAGGGGCTGGAGCATTTCCGCCCGCTGCTCGACGCCATCGTGGCCAAGCAGGTGGTAGAGCTCAACTACCAGCCCTACGGCCGCCGCCGCAAGCTGCGCACGGTGCACCCCTACCAGCTGCGGCAGTACAACAACCGCTGGTATCTGGTGGGGCTGGAGGAACGGCTGAGGCCGAGGATTCCGTATGCGGTGATACCGCTGGACAGGATTGTGGATGTAAGATGGAAGAGGGAAGATGGAAGAGGTATGAAGTCTGAGGGAGGAGGTATGAAGTCTGAGGGAGGAGGGATGAAGACTGAGGGAGGAGGTATGAGGTGTGAGGGAGGAGGTATGAAGTCTGAGGGAGGAGGTATGAGGTGTGAGGGAGGATTTATTGAGAATACTGAGGGGGATTTCAGCGAGTATTTTGATAATATTGTGGGGGTGTCGCTGTTGCCTGAGGGCAAGCCGGTGAAGGTGCTGCTGCGCGCCGTCTATCCCGCCGTCAACTACATCAACACCAAGCCCCTGCACCCCAGCCAGCGCATCAAGGAGCGCGGCGACGGCTACGTGGTCTATCAGCTCGACGTCATCCCCAACGAGGAACTCGTCCAGCAGCTCCTCGTCTACGCCGACCAATTGGAGGTAATGAACAATCCCTGGCTCCGCGACCAGCTCTGCCTCCGCGCCCGAAAAATACTGGAAAGGAATAGCGAAAAACAAGATATAAACCAATAAAAACACAAAAAAGAAAGGAATAATTCACTAAAGTTTAATGGGTTGCAAAGAATGCAGAAAGGCTTCATTCGTGCCTGATACTTTTGCAGCGTGATTCATCGATGAACTATCACACGTAATTCATTCAATGTTAAACGCCTAAAAATTATCAAACAATGGCAAAGCTTTATGGCATCAACAGCAAACTCAGCGGCAAGATTGGCGACTACGTGTTCCTCCAGACAAAGAAAGGCACCGTGGTCTATGAGGCTCCCATCAACACTGGCGAACCCCGCCGCAGCTACAAGCAGATGAGTACCCGCACACAGTGGGCCAACCTCGGCGCCACCTACAAGCTCTTCAACGACATGTTGAAACACGGCTTCGAGGGTGTGCCCAGCAACCAGACCTCCTACAACGCCTTCGTGGCCAACAACATCGGCATGGTGAAGGTTTACATCACCAAGAAGATGCGCAAGAACGGAGGCTGCGTGCTGGCACCGTACCAAATCACCGAGGGCAGCCTGCCCCGCATCGTCACCGGCTTCACCGGCGACGGCATCCTGGTGACCAACATCGCACTGGGCGACCTGACGGTCAACGCCTCGACCACCCTCGCCGACTTCTCGGAGGCCATCCTGGCCAACAACAAGGACTGGCAGGAGGGCGACCAGCTCTCGTTCTTCCACGGCACCCAGACCTTCGACGCGGTGCTCGGCACCCCGCTCGCCTCGCTCGACGACTACAAGATGATGATCGACACCGCCAACCCCATCCCGCTGTGGGAGGTCACCGGCGCACTGGGCTTCACCAACGTCGGGGGCAACCTGGGCATGAGCACGGCACTCGTCAACGGCGCTGCCGCCTGGGTCCACAGCCGTGGCACCAGCGAGGGCGGCGACCTGAGGGTCAGCACCCAGTTCTTCATCGTCGAGAACGCGGCACTCGCCACCTATCAGAGCCTCAACGCCTTGATGGCCAGCACCGACAGCTACGGCGGCATCAACACCCAGAAGGTGTACCTGAAGCCCGACGAAGAGACGAACGTGGTGCGGGGAGTGGCGGTACAGGCTTCGGCTGGCTCGGGTTCTGGCACGGGCGGCTCTTCGACAGGCGGCAACTCTGGTGGCTCTTCGACAGGCTCAGATTCTTCGACGGGCTCAGGACAGGGAGGCGGCTCGGAGTCCCATGCTACGGTGAGTGCCCCGACGATTAGCGGCGAAACCCCGTTTGAAGAGTCGACCTCTGTGACGATGAGCGGTCCCGCTGACGCAACCATCCACTACACCCTCGACGGCAGCACGCCTACCAGCGCAAGCACCGCCTACACCGAGGCCCTGACCCTGACCGACACCACTACCGTGAAGGCCATCGCAGTGAAGGACAACGTGAGCAGCTCAGTGGCTTCGAGAACCTTCACCAAGGGTTCCGGCTCTGGCGGCGGAGTACAAGGGGAAGACTAGCGCTGACGCGAGGTCAGATGTCAGATGTCAGATGTTAGATGGAAGATGGAAGAGGTCTGATGTCTGATGTGATTACGGGGCGGTGAGGCCGCTGGGCTGCCGCCCCATTTTAAAAGCAGGTAGCAACCATTAAACTTTAGTGAAAAATGAAATACTTCAAGATAAGAGAACTGATACCCTGCGTCGATGGCCACTGCAGGGATCGCCGTTGCGGATACGGTGAGAGCACCCTGGTAGAGGTGCCCACCGAGGTCATCAAAAACGCCATCGCCCTCGTTGAGGAAGTCCTCGACCCCCTCAGGGCGCAATACGGCAAACCCATCAAGGTGAACAGCGGCTACCGCTGCCCCCTCAAGAACAAAGCCGTCGGCGGCGTGGCCCACAGCCAGCACCTCCTCGGCGAAGCAGCTGACGTAGTTCCAATTGAAAATGGAAAATTGAAAATTGAGAATTTACAGCGGTTGGCGAGAATTATCGTGGAGAACGGGAAGTTTGACCAGATGATCCTCTACCCGACATTCATCCACGTCAGCTACAAGCGCACAGGCATCAACCGCCACAGGATATTGAAGAAGGAAACGTCCTCGTCCAAGTACATCGTACTGGAAACATCTTCCTTCTTACATCATACATCTTCCATCCCGAAAGGAGGTTCGCTATGACACTGGGCTGGACTGAAATCATCCTCGGCGTATTGTCGCTGCTGGGTGGCTGCGGCTGGTTCGTCTCGGGCCGCAAGTACAAGCAGGAAGTCGATAGCCTTAAGGCCGACGTCCGACAGAAAGAGATGGAACTGGGTAAGGATTACGTCAAGGAGTGGCGCGCCTATATCGCTGAGCCCTTGCAGCGCGAGGTGGGCGAGCTCCGCGACGAAGTAAAACAGCTGCGCAATGCGATTCAGCGCATCGACCGCTGCCCTCATCGCGACCATTGTCCTGTGTATGACGGGCTGCGTCAGCAAGCGATGTCTAACGACTGAGCACAACCAGGAGTCGCGAGTGGAGCGAGTGGAACGGCACGACAGTGTTGACACCGAGTGCGTCGAGGTTTACGACACGCTGAAAGAGGTGACCACCATCACTGTCCAGGTGAACGAATCAGGGGACACGCTACGGCAAAGTATCGTCACCGACCGGCTGCACTCACGCACTCGCGACCGCTTACAAAAAACCGACAACAACACAATAACAACAAACGATTCGACGTTCTTCCAGCGCGACAGCATCGCCAAGGAAGAAACCAACCAGACCACAGGTACCCTCATTCCGGGCTCTTCTAGTCGCCTCATTCCGGGCTTGACCCGGAATCCCAACGACGAACCGCGAGCCTCCATCTTCCGAGGCATACTGAAGTGGACATTCTGGATCATCATCGCAGTCACCGTACTGCTCATCGTAATAAGAATACTCAGGCATTAACCTATCAAAATACATCTTACATCTTACATCATACATCTTACATCTAAAACTGACATTTTACATTTAAATTTAACAATATGATCAACGTAATTGGATTGGGCTACATTGGACTGCCCACAGCATTGATGATGGCTTCCCACGGCGTGGAGGTCATCGGCACGGACTACAACAAGGAACTGGTGGCTACCCTCAACGCGGGCAAGACTACCTTTAAGGAGGACGGACTGGACGAGCTGTTTCAGGCCGCGCTGAAGGCGGGCATCAAGTTCACCACCGAGTATCTGAAGACCGACATGTATATCGTGAGCGTGCCTACGCCTTACGACAAGTTCAGCAAGAAGGTGGACGCCTGCTATGTGGTGGCAGCCGTGAAGGACGTGATGAAGGTGTGCCCCAAAGGCGCTACCGTGGTGGTGGAATCGACCGTCAGCCCCGGAACCATCGACAAGTATGTGCGCCCCGTGATTGAGGCCAACGGCTTCAAGATTGGCGTGGACATCAACCTGGTGCACGCCCCCGAGCGCATCATCCCGGGCAACATGGTGTATGAGCTGCTGCACAACAACCGCACCATCGGTGCCGACAACCGCGAGATTGGCGAGAAGGTGAAGCAGTACTACGCCTCGTTCTGCCAGGGCGAGATTGTGGTGACCGACATCCGCACCGCCGAGATGACCAAGGTGGTGGAGAACACCTACCGCGCCGTGAACATCGCCTTCGCCAACGAGCTCTCGCGCATCTGCCGCCACGACAACATGGACGTGTACGAGATTATCCGCATCTGCAACATGCACCCGCGCGTGAACATCCTGCAGCCCGGCCCGGGTGTGGGCGGCCACTGTATCTCGGTGGACCCGTGGTTCCTGGTGGGCGACTATCCCCAGCTGGCCAAGGTGATTGACGAGAGCATGAAGACCAACGACTACCAGCCGGTGTTTGTGCTGGAGCGCATCCACGAGATCATGGAGGCGCACGGCATCACCGACAACCGCCGCGTGGGCCTCTACGGCCTCACCTACAAGGAGAACGTGGACGACATCCGTGAGAGTCCCACCCTCCAGATGCTCGACATCCAGGAGCGCCACCTGGCCCGTCCGCTGAAGACCTTCGACCCCTTCTTCACCGAGAAGGCCATCGTGAAGAACCAGATTCTGGACTTCGACCAGTTCCTCTCGGAGGTCGACATGGTCGTCATCATGGTGAAGCACGACCACATCAAGCAAAACTGGGACAAGCTGAAAGGCAAAGTGGTGCTCGACTGCCATAATATCTGCCCGCTGGAGGGGGTGTACCATATCTAAAGTTTAGAGTTTAGAGTTTAGAGTCAGTGGATAGTTGAGAGTTTAAAGTGGGCTTAATAGCTTAGTAGCTTAAGAGCTTAATTTTTCAGGCAAGGGCCGGTGCAGAGATGCATCGGCCTTTATTTTTTGTAATGGTGAAATGTATATGCCTATAGTTGTAAGGGTTTAATTGTTTTTGATTCTATTGTCTGTTCTATCAAATAACCATGGAAATTATCGATGTCGCTGACGTTGTATTCTCTGAATTGTTGCTCCCAGCCCCCCGCACATCCCCAGCTTGCGGTCGCAGCCTTGGCCCATCAAGCTCGCCAGCCATAACACGGCACACGAGTGGGTGTCATTGTTATTGTTTTGTTTATAATCTTATTATTGTTATCGGTTTCCAACATTCTTCACTGCATTTATTTTTCAGAATAAAGTGTTGTCGACCGAGCCGACGGCATACCACAGTTCCCCTTCGGGGTTCTTTCCGCCAGCTGGAAATACTGTGGGATGAAATACTCTTTAAACTTGCGGTCGTCGCAGAGAAACCATACCATACGTTTGTGGATGATGTATACCATAGGCTTCATTTTGTGTGTTTCCGTCTATAAAGTATGCGGATTTCAAAAAATGTTACAAAAATGGTCTTAATGGATATTGGTGCGCATTTGTTTCAGTAACAATGATTCGTTTTAGTAAAATGCTGGTACTGACATAATAACTTCTAAAATTAATCGTTTCTATAAGTAGATATGACTGCTACCCGAACTGATTTTCAATTTACTGACATCGCTATTCCAGATTTCGTAGATCTTATTCTCGAAGGCGGTGATCGGGGTGATGAGGCGATGTACTATCTGTTGCACCAGCGGCTTGAGCGGCAGCTAAGGAGTCGTTTCGGGGTGTACCAGCACCAGCTGATGGATGACTTTGAGGATGTGGTCGAGGATTTCTTCCTCTATCTGCGTGAAGGCAAGAGCGGTTGGAGCAGAACGCCGTATCCATCGCTACGTCGCATCCGGAAGAAGGAATCCTTTGAGATGTGGATACTCAATACCTTCCACAACTACCTCACCGTGAGGGCAGAGGCAGAGAAAAAGATGATCACTACGTGTCTCCATGAAGATGATATTACCGCTACCGACACACCCGCATCACCACTCACCGACGAGCGAAAACTCGCCATCGCATCCAACCTCATCGCCTACGCCCACCAAACGCTCTATCCACGAGACCGCTTTATCTTCTTTCGCACCCTGCTCACTCTCCTCAACAAGCAGCAGGCGCTGCCAAACGACGAGATGGCGCGAGCCCTCGGCATGAGCGACATCGCTTATCGCGTATGCGTCCACCGGCTGAAAGGGAAACTCTCATACTTCCGCACTCTTCTGCTCAGGAATAAGCGACTCCCACTCGACGCCCCCCACCGCCAGATGGCACAGCATATCAACGACGAGTTCACCCAGCTATACCCCACCATCGGGAAATACTACGTCCTCTCCATCGACGACTTGAAGCGTGCCGATGCCGTCAAGCGCCTCCGCCAAGAATACTATGAGACTACCGGTCGCATCCTCCACGAGTCTGAGACCGTCTATTCTATCGCGCCAACCATCTCCGCCTTCTGGACACGCTTGTCACGGTTTTTGGAGAAAGTATAGAGATTGATGAAAAAACAAACCCCGGCTGACACATATCAGTCGGGGTGCTTTCCCGTGAATTGGGAGGTGGCGAGAATCCGGTCCATCCGTATAGTATGGGAAAAACGAAAATGTTACAGTGAGTGAGAAAAAAGAATTATCAATTTTCCTGCCTGACTTTTGGTCAGAGCCTTGAGTGAGTGCTGATTTAAATAATTTAATTAGCGAAATACTTTCATTTCTCAATTTATTCGTACCTTTGCATCGTAAAACAATAAAAACTAACAAAGCACAGACAAAGAAAATATAGCGATAATTTGTTAATATAAAGCGTTTTTGCTTTTCAAGTGGACCGGAATCTCGACCGTTTCGCAAGCCGATCGCAGAGCAGAACAAGTTCGTGCTAAGCCGAGGCTAAGAAATGAGGTGTTAAGCACACTATTACGTAATCCCCAACGAGAAGACAGAAGTGCTTATGGAATATCCGTAAGCTTTCTCGTTTTGGGGATAGGTAGTCGAGAACCTCGGTCCAGACAAAAAG
>CACZRR010000077.1 GCA_902783595.1 uncultured Bacteroidota bacterium | reverse complement strand
CGGCAAGGCCAAGACCACCGACGAGGCCGCCGTGCTGCGCGTCTCCTTCTTCGGGCCGTTCTACTCGGACTACCGCGTGATGCTGCTTGACGCCGACTACCAATGGGCACTCATCGGCAGTGGCAGTGCCAAATACCTCTGGATACTCTCCCGCACCCCCGAGTTGCCGCAGGAAACCCTGAATACCATCCTCGCCGAAGCCCAGCGCCGCGGCTACGACACCTCGAAGCTCATCTGGGTGAACCATAAATAACCCATGCGCATCATCATCCTTCACGCCAACTCAAAACGACGAAAGCCGAGGCCAGCAATGGTCTCGGCTTTCAGTTTGGGAGATAATGGAAACTCTCACATGTCATAGAATTTCATGTCAAACTGATTCAGGTATTCAATCGTTTTTATTCTTGATAAATTGTTGTCACGGAATCCCATATACTCATTTTTGAAGTCTTGTTCATAATTGTCATGTGTAAAATTAGCACAAAATTGTTCTTCAAATTCAGAGACAATAATTTCTCCAACTTTTACACCACAAGAAGAACACCGTCTAGTTAATACGGAATATATGGCCCATGGCATACATTTATCCCAATCGTTGTATTCATTGTTGTTAAACATGGCGTTATCTACTCTATGGAACTCATCCCATAATGTATCACGAATATTATCTCCGTTAGAGTAATACGCGCATTTCCATAAAATAATTGATTTATTAAATGACTCTTCAAAGTAAAACATTCCTTAAACCATTAAAAGTTAATCACTGAAACAAACGCCGCCCTGCGGATTTTATTGCCCGCCGCAATCCTGCATCGACACACTAAAAAGCAGAAAAGCGAGGCCGTTGGGCCTCGCTTTTCTTGTTGTTAGTATTCTTTCATTTTTAAACGTCATTACCATTTTTAGTGGAACGGCGTATCAGCGGAGCGGTAGCTAAAGATATTGAAAGCGTTTTTTATAAGTTTAAAAACAGGCTGGTTGTCGTGGATGGTGATGGCGACAATGTCAAATCGCGTATCGCCTTGCCAATGGTGGTGCTTAACATATCGGTTTGCAAGGTTCACAAGTATTTTTCGCTTTTTCAAGTCCACAGCCTCTTCGGGATTTCCGAATGAAGTGTCTGTACGGGTCTTTACTTCTACAATCACGAGATCTGAACCTTCTGTTGCCACCAAATCGATTTCGTGATGTCCATAGCGATAGTTCTTTTCTATGACAGTGTAGCCCTGACCTTCAAGCCAACGTGCGGCCATCTGTTCACCCTGCACGCCGATCTCCTTAGCTCCCTGGCGGCTCTCGGTAGACCTCTTATCAGGCTTTGCCCATTGGAACTTCAAGTTCATCATAGCTCTTTCTATTTCGCGGCAAAGATACAACTTTTTCCTCATACATATGAGAAATAATCGTATCTTTGCACTCAAAAACAACAATACTTCAAGACCATGAAAGAAATAAAGCCAATTAGCAGCCATTTTGAGATGATGGAGCTGCCGTATGCAGAATTGTCGGATGCTATTAGTGCCGAGACACTAAGCTACCATTACGGGAAGCACCTGAGAGCCTATGTCGACAACCTGAATAAACTGCTGCCCGGCAGTGGTCTGGAAGGTTTAAGTCTGCAGGAGGTGGTGAGAAAAGCCGAAGGGGCCATGTTCAATAATGCCGGACAGGTGTTGAACCACACGATGTATTTCGAGCAGTTCTCCCCCACCCCGCACGCCATGAGCAACACATTTGCCACCCGCCTTACCGAGGCTTTCAGCAGTGTGGAGGCTTTCAAAAAGGAATTTGAGCAGAAGGGCGCCACTCTCTTCGGCAGCGGTTGGGTATGGCTCTCTGCCGACAACGACGGAAAACTGGTCATCACACAGCAGAAGAACGCCGAGAACCCTGTCACCGATGGTCTCACTCCCCTGCTCACCTTCGATGTATGGGAGCATGCCTACTACCTCGACCATCAAAACCGCCGCACCGATTATCTCGCCGCCCTATGGCAGTATGTCGACTGGCAGGTGGTGGAAGGGAGATTTTGATGTAGGCGTTCCTACACTGATGTAAGCACCCATATGCAGCTTGAAGAGACACCGTCCTATAGACTTATCTTCCCCAACTGTCTCGGTCTAAAGAACGATATGTAATGGCTTCGCGGAGGTGGTCGGGGTTGATGTCGGGTGCTGCTTCGAGGTCGGCAATGGTGCGGGCGACACGCAATATGCGGTCGTAGGCTCTTGCACTCAATCCCAAGCAGTTCATCGCTTGCTCCATAATAGAACGGCACTCGTCGGTCAACACACAGAACTGACGGGTGAGCTTGCTGCCCATCTGGGCATTACAATGTACCCCAACCGTGTTCTTGAAACGCTCGGTCTGTATGGCACGGGCGGCGATGACACGGGTGCGGATTGCCTCGCTGCTCTCGCCCCGTTCCACCTTGTTCAGTTGGCTGATTGGGACAGGTGAAGTTTCAATATGAAGGTCTATGCGGTCCATCAGAGGACCGCTAACTTTGTTAAGATAGCGTTTAACAGTACCGGGAGGACAGGTACACGCTATTGTAGGATGGTTGTAGTAGCCGCATGGACAGGGGTTCATCGCTGCGATGAGCATAAAGGAAGCAGGATAATCGATGGTCATCTTGGCACGACTTATGGTGACGCGGCGTTCTTCCATAGGCTGACGCAATACTTCCAGTACAGTACGCTTGAATTCTGGCAGTTCATCGAGGAAGAGTACACCATTGTGCGCCAAGCTGATTTCACCAGGCTTGGGATTAGCGCCACCTCCCACGAGAGCCACATCGGAGATGGTGTGATGAGGGGCACGGAATGGACGTACGGCGATGAGAGAGTCGTCCTTGCGCATAAGTCCTGCCACAGAGTGGATCTGTGTGGTCTCGAGGCTTTCGTTCAACGTGAGCGGTGGTAAAATACCAGGCATACGCTTTGCCAACATCGTTTTGCCACTACCAGGTGGTCCAATCATGATGGCATTATGGCCGCCGGCGGCGGCAATCTCGAGGCAACGCTTCACGGTCTCTTGTCCCTTGACGTCGGAGAAATCATACTCATAGTTTCTGAGAGAACGAGCGAACTCAGCTCGAGTATCCACTACAGTCTGCTCCAATTCTCCCACGCCGTTGAAAAAGTCAGTCACCTCTTTTAAAGTATTTGCCCCATACACATTCAAATTGTTCACTATAGCGGCTTCGCGTGCATTTTGAGCCGGGACAATGATGCCCTTGTAATGGTGACGTCGGGCTTCAATAGCAATAGGAAGCACTCCTCTGATGGGACGTAGGCTACCATCAAGTCCCAATTCTCCCATGATGACATATTGTTCCAAATCGTCTGTTTTAAGCAATCCCACTGATCCGAGGGTGGCAATAGCAATAGGCAGATCGTAGGAAGAACCTTCTTTTTTGAGGTCAGCAGGAGCTAAGTTGATCACCACATATTGCCCTGGAATGCGGAAACCCGATTCTGCGAAGGCAGAAGAGATACGCTGAGAACTTTCCTTGACAGCATTGTCGGGTAGACCGACTATAGAGAATCCTATTCCTGGAGTTGTGGAGACCTCCACAGTTACCATTAGAGCGTCGACACCGATGATGGCACTGCCATATGTCTTGGTTAGCATAGTTTAAAAATAAAGGGGATAGATGTAGCTTTGAGATATCAAAAATGGTGCTGATGGCGGAGTTCAATCTTGAGAGAGCCGCTGACGGAGGTCTTGTGGTATGACGTCTGAGGAGGCTGTGCTGCGGCGATAGCCAGACATGACAGTACGGCACTGAACACATACGACTCCTGACACTGTGTTGACGACCTGCTGGACGAGGGTAAAACTCTTGTTACCGAAACTCTCAACGGAGGTATGGACAATGATGCTATCCCGGTAGTGAATCTGGGCACGGAAGTCAACCTCATAGTGTACGACCATAACGGTAAAGTCGTCCTCTGCTGGGATGAGCCCGCGAGAAGAGAAGAAAGATTCTTTGCCGAGGTCAAGGTATTCCATGATGACAGCATTGTTAACATGGCCCATTTGGTCAATATCATTGAAACGAATCTGTATGGGGAGAGAAAACATGGCTTGTAGGGATTATTTTCTAATTGGATAGTTTAAAGCGCGCTTAAACAATTTCAACAAGAGAGATTATCAATTGGATAGGGAAAAGAAGAATTCAAGGCCTCCTTGGGGTCGGTTTTTGGCATATATTTCACCACCATGAAACAGGACGGCATGCTTTACGATGCTGAGACCGAGACCCGTTCCGCCAGACTGGCGGGAACGGCCATGATCGATACGAAGAAAACGGTCAAAAATGCGCGAAAGGAACTCGTCGGCGACACCACAACCGGTATCGTAAAAGTGAAGGAAATAGGTATTGCTCTGCTGATTGTGAGTTGACGAGGGGGATGGGGAGTAGCTCTCTATAACGATCTCGATGCCCGTACCTGCGTAGTGAATGCTGTTGTCGATGAGATTACGGAAAAGCGCATAGAGAAGTTCCTGATTGCCGGTGAGGGGGAGTGGAGGCAGGAAGTTGTGGACGGTGATATGCGCTTCCGCAGCCTTGTCAGCTAGGTCTTCTATGGCGAGCTGTGCTACGCACCTTACATCAAGGTCTTCACGAGGGAACAAGTCTGCGCTTTCTTCCGCCTTATTAATAAGAGAGACGTCATGAACGAGATGAGAAAGCCGCATGACCTGCTGATATGAACGTTGAAGAAAATGGATGCGTTGTTCATCGGTAATGGGTTTGTCTGAGAGAAGAATCTCAAGATAGCCTTGCAAGGAAGCTAGAGGAGTTTTGAGTTCGTGTGCGATATTGGAGGTCATTTCCTGTTTGATCTGTCTGTTACGAGCCTCTGCCTCGGCGGCGGTTCTGCGGGAACTATTGGCTATGTCGGCAAGCTGTCGCAGACGACGATTTTTGCGCATGAGACGCAGATAGAGTACTAGGATAACGAGTGCGAGGAATAGAAAGAGAATGTCAGACAAGTCCATAACCGAAACCTGTTTTGTTAATAATACGAGCACCATCGGAACCAAGTTTTTTCCGCAATCGTGCAATATGCACATCTACTGATCGCTCACCTACAAGCACATCGTCGGGCCATATGGTCTGTAAAATCTCACCGCGGGAGAAAAAACGTCCTGGTTGTGAGCTGAGCAAGTCGAGGATTAGCTGTTCACGGCGCGTAAGTGCATTATGAACAGCTGGTGGCGAAGACCGACGAAGGACAGCGTGAATTCTAGCGAGGAGAGTATCAAATGCGAAAGGCTTGGCAACATAGTCGTCGGCGCCAGCGAGGAAGCCGCGAAGTTGATTGTCATGGTCGCCTAAGGCAGTGAGGAAAATAATGGGTGTGAGGTCGCCACGGCTGCGAAGGAGACAAGCCATATCGATGCCACTGATGCCATCCATCATGACATCGAGGATAATGAGCGAACAGGAGGTGGTGGAGAGGGTCTCAAGAGCTTCCTCAGCGGAGGACGAAGTCAATACAGTAAAGCCTTCACCCTCAAGATTGAAACGAAGGATGTCGCGAAGGTCTTCTTCGTCGTCAACGACTAGGATGCGAGACATGAGACTTGAGAATTAAACATTCAGAGTAGAAAATAGAGAGTAATGAGGAGTAGTAGTGTAGTGAAAAAAAAGAGACTCGCTGAAGGGGTCTCTTTTTGTGGCATCGACTGGATTTGAACCAGTGACGCAAGGATTTTCAGTCCTTCGCTCTACCAACTGAGCTACGACGCCATAGAACTTCACTATCGAAATCGAATGCAAAAATACGAAGAATAAGTGGACCGAACAAATTTTTTTTTACCACTTTTCGTATAGCAATTGATAATCAATTATTTTTCTCAAATTTTTTTTTCTCTCCGACATGATTTTTTTTATCTGCTCCGAGCAAAATCTGGTCAATGAGAAGCCAAATAACGCCGATAGTGATGGCTGCATCTGCAATATTGAAAATAGCACTAAAGAATTCAAAGTGACCGCCGCCAAGCCACTGAGGCCACTGGAAGGAGAAAAGAGGAAAGTAAAACATATCGACAACTTTTCCTTGCAAGAAGGGTGCATAGCCTCCAGAAGCCGGAAAGAGTGTGGCAATCTGATAGTAACTCTCACTGAAAATGAGGCCATAAAAGCAGCTGTCAATAATATTACCTAAGGCACCAGCAAGAATAAGAGTAAGACATAGGATAAGAGAAAAACGGCCGTGATGGCGCAGATGGCGAACAATGATCCACACTATAGCTACTGAGGCTGCAATACGGAAAAGTGTAAGAAGGTATTTGCCTGTGACACCACCGAATGAGGTCCCAAAGGCAAACCCTTCATTCTCTATAAAGTGGAGTCGACACCAAGAGCCTATAAGTGGGATGTCTTGGCCAATATACATGTGTGTTTTGACAAGTATTTTAACAAGCTGGTCAATGATGATAATAGCGGTGAAGATGGCGATGCACAACCATGTGCGTTGTTTGGTATTCATGTGTTACGGAGCTTGATTTGCTGAATAAGATCATCGTACCATGCAGCTCCAAAGCGACGTATGAGGGGCTGCTTAAGATAGATATAGAGTGGTTGACCTTGGTTTTGTGCATGACGGCAGATATCCCAACGGTGGTAGTTCACGGCTATGAATTCGCCGTAGTCTTCGACACGAATGGGGTAAAGGTGACAACTAATCGGTTTGATGTAGTGATACTTTACAAGTAACGAGTTTGCTCCACTGCAGCCGAAATCCTGTAGCGATGGTTGGATAGAAGAGAGAATGGAACGATAGGCCTTTTCTATAGCGCAGAGTGCTACGCCATTGTCATCGTAGGTAATGTATGCGCAAGCGGTATCATTGATAAGAGGAGTACCGAGGTCACCCTCGGCGTCACGAACTGCCACGCCCTGCTCATTGACAGCGCGGATGCCTTGAGGTGTCATGTAGGGAAGAATATCAGGGAGTGCTTCTTGAAGGATGGGGACCTCTTCTTCCTGAAGTGGGGCACCACTATCACCCTCGATGCAACAAGCACCATGACAGCAAGTAAGGCAACAGGAGAATCTGCAGTCGGCGATATCGTCAGAGACGATAGTGTTAGAGACTATTATCATTAAGAGGGAGAAGGTGTTTGTTTTTTAGTTCTTAATAGCTTCATCTTCCTCATACTCGTCAACGAGAGTATTTTTGAGTTTGAGGCGGCGGGGTTTTTTGTGCTCTTTAATAGTCTCACCCGCCACAATGCCCGTAGGTACAGCGATAATACTATAACCTAGGAGCATGACGAGCAAAGACAGGAATCGTCCTGGCGTAGTGAAGGGTACGATGTCTCCATAGCCCACTGTAGTGATGGTGACGACGGCCCAGTATATACCAGTGGGGATGCTTTTAAAGGCTGGGTTAACTTCGCTCTCGAAGGAGTACATGAGGGCACCAAGAATAACTGCTGCAACAAGAACGAAAAGCATGAATATCATGATCTTTATTGCACTGCCACGCATAGCTGCAAGAAGGTTGTAGGCCTCAATTTGGAAGCGCTTGAGTCGAAAGATGCGGAAGATACGCATGATACGCAGGAGACGAAGCACCGTGAGAGCCTGTGTAGCAGGAACAAAAATGCTAAGGTAAGAGGGAAAAATGGAAAGAAAATCTATAATACCCCAGAAGGAAAAAATATATTTTCGAGGATGCTTGAGACAATAGATACGAAGATAGTATTCGAAGGTAAAGAGAATGGTGAAAGCCCATTCAAGCGCTTTGATAACCCAAAAAGAGGCATTGTGGTTGGATGTGGTGGTAAGAGTATCAGTGGAACCCCATGTACTGTCGAACACTAGAATGATGATGTTGGCCAGAATGAGCACAAGAAGCCATATATCAAAGCGTTTGCCAGCCGGAGTATCACTTTTGAAGATTATCTCGAATATCCGCTTACGCGAAAGTGTACCGTAGCGCTTTGGAAGAATGACATCAAAGAGTATCCAATGCATGACGCTATTGATCCTGTGCCACACTGCAGAGGAAAGTCTGCGCCAATCACGGTGGAGGAGCCATTGTCCCAAACACCGCAGTTTCTGGGAAATCCATGTATCCATCTTCATATCTTCTTAATGACAAGAATATTCTCTCGCTCTGGTCGAAATATTTCTTCTGCTGTCTGCTGCAATTGTATCGGTGATATTGAGCGGTATATGAGGGGTTCGTCGTTAACCCATTCTGTACGGCCGAGCCATGTGTTATGACAGAGACTCATCACCCTGTCAGTTGCCTTATACTGCGAAAGAAAGAAGGTGCTCTCGTACTTGTTGGCAACCTTATTGAGTTCTTGTCTTGATAGTTGTGTTAACACGAGTTGTTGCGCTTCGTGCCGCAATGCCTCTATGGCGTCATCAACATTGGCATTGGACAACAGCCTAGCCGATAGGAGAAGGAGGCCTGGGCCTTCCTCACCTGTGATCTGCGCGTCAGCTTCGCTAACGAGGGTGCCTTTCATGACAAGACGACGGTATAGGCGACTGGAATTGCCATTGGCGAGAATATCGGATATCATGTCACAAACATGATAGTGACCACTCCACCGGTCACCCATAGGGTAGGCAATGTATACGGCATCTGCCGGCACATGACGTGAGATCTCGAGGCGACGCGGTGCGGTCTGAAGAGGCTCTACGGGATATCGACGGTTACGCCATTGTGAGGCAACGGGCTCTCCTGCCGCCACGTCGTCAACACATTGTTCACCGAAGGCCTGCTCGACCATGTGTAACATCTCCGAGTGGGTGTATGGCGACGCAATAGCGAGAATTGTATTAGCAGAATGGTACCAGCGTTGGTGAAAAGACCGCACATCCTCAAGTGTGGCGTCACGGACATGACTAATGTCGGCACCTATGGTTGGCCATCGGTAGGGATGTTGTGTGTAGCAGAGTGGCCTCAGCTGCAACCACATATCGCCGTAGGGACGCCCAAGATAGCGTTGCTTGTATTCTTCAGTGACCACCTGTTGCTGAACCTGTAATGCGGAAGGGGTGAGGGCTAGATGAGCAAGCCTGTCGGCCTCCATATTGAGGACTTCTTGGAGACCCATTGCAGGAAAGGATGAATGGTAGTAGGTGTAATCATCATTGGTAAAAGCATTGCTCTCCCCTCCTAGTAAAGAGAGACAGCGGTCGTAGTCAGGCACAGTTTCTGTACCACCGAACATGAGGTGCTCAAAAAGGTGTGCAAAACCCGTACGAGAAGAGTCCTCGTCACGCGATCCCACAGCCACCAACATACCCACCGCTGCCATTGGTGTATCGGTAGCATGATGTGTCACAACGGTAAGACCGCGTGATAGTGCGTATTTCCTATAGTCTACCATACACTATGGGGGTGGACGAGAAAAAGATCTTTTGTGTTGCTAAAGTCCAAATGCCTGGCGGAAGGTGTCAACCAAATCAAGTTTTTCCCATGCGAAGAACCACACCCGTTTGCGGTGAGGTTTTCCTTCGCGGTAAATGGTAACATAGTCTTGGTAGGGGTCACGACCCATGTGACCATAGGCGGCAGTAGGGCGGAAAATCGGGTTCTTTAGTCCGTAGCGTTCAACAATGGCATAGGGCCGTAGGTCAACGAGTCGTCGCACGCGTTCCGCAATGGCACCATCGGAGAGTAAACGTCCTTTCTTATCAGAGACTTTAGATGTACCGTAGGTGTTAACGTAGAGTCCTACGGGTTGTGCCACACCTATAGCGTAGGCTACCTGGACAAGAACTTGATCACATACACCTGCTGCAACAAGGTTCTTTGCTATATGGCGTGTAGCATAGGCTGCCGAACGATCGACTTTGGAGGCATCTTTCCCGCTGAATGCACCGCCGCCGTGAGCGCCACGGCCACCATAGGTGTCAACTACGATTTTGCGCCCCGTGAGACCCGTGTCACCATGGGGACCACCAATCACAAAGGATCCGGTAGGATTGACGTAAAGCTTGTAGTTGTTGCCAAAGAGTTTCTGGGTTTCTTTGGGAAGACGCTTAATGACTCGTGGCAAAAGAATGTTTTGAACATCGGCACGTATCTGCTCTTGTGAGATATCAGGGTCATGCTGAGTGCTGATAACCATGGTGTCAATGCGTTCAGGGCTGCCATTGTCACTATACTGTACCGTAACCTGGCTCTTTGCATCTGGCCGTAGATAGCGCATACGGCGTCCTTCGCGACGTATCTTGCTGAGTTCAATGAGAATGATGTGAGCCAGTGTAATGGGCAACGGCATGAATTCACTGGTTTCACGGCAAGCGTAACCAAACATCATACCTTGGTCTCCTGCACCCTGGTCCTTCTTCGCCTTGCGGACGACGCCTTGATTGATGTCTTGACTCTGCTCATGGATGGCACTAAGCACCCCGCAGCTCTCCGCTTCAAACTTATACTCGCCCTTGGTGTAACCGATATCACGGATAACGTCACGCACAATGCTCTGTACGTCAACATATCCTCCCGTCGTCACCTCTCCACTGACCACAGCAAGACCCGTCGTGACAAGGGTCTCACAGGCTACGTGAGAATCAGCATCGTGACGTAAGAATTCGTCAAGGAGAGCGTCGCTAATCTGGTCGGCCACTTTATCAGGATGGCCCTCCGACACACTTTCACTAGTGAAAAAGTAACTCATTGTACGTCGCGTTCATCAAGGGGTTGTGCGAGGAGGCCGGTGAAGCTACCTTTGCTATCAAATTCAAGGCGTATGAATTTAAGCTCTTTGACGCCCTTCACCTTTTGGCTCACTACAACATAGGTGTAAGGCTTGGGCTTCTTACCGTCGGGACCACGAAATTTAGAATAGTACTCGTAGACCACCATTTTCTCAATCTTATACTTCTCGCCGCGGAATTTCTCTTCAAGATATTTTACAATGCCGTTGCTATAACGTTCTTCATCAAGCACCTTACCAGTCATCACAGGGTTGCCGTCGTGGATGTCGTAGACTGACTCCTTCTCAACCTTCTGCTTGTCGGTATAGTAGGCCACCGCATATTCGTCGTTGCGGTTAACCCAAGTGGGACCTGATTTGCAACGTTTGACTCCAACAGCCTTGTTCCAATTGTTTACTGCTGCCTCGCAAGGAGCAAACTGCTCGACACGAGGTTCGTCGACACGAGGTGCTGGACGTCCCCGCAGACGACTGCGCTCAGTGTCTGTCGCCTTGGTAACATGCTGATCCTGCAAGTCAGGATTGTTCTGTGTATAGTAATCTCGCTTGACAGCTGCAGGGTCTGGAGCATTGCTTTTCATGAGTTTTCCGCGGGTGTCAAAGATCATCTCATAATCTGTGTCGGAAATGCCTTTTTTGGTAACAATCATACGGTAGTAATTGTCACCATTCATTTCTTCAATGTAGTTGAGGTCTTTAACACGGTAGCCGAGGTAGTTGTCGGTGAAATATGAGGTCATCATGGAAGGGCATTCCTCTAATTTAACAGGAAATGCCGAATACTGCCAGTCGCCGCCGGCAGTAAAGTAGGCCCGACCATCCTGACCGTCAATGACCACCTCAGCGATGAACTGACCAGGAGCTTGATACCAGGTGCGCACCTTATAGGCATCATAGGTCTTCTCAAGAGTGAGAAGGACGCTACGCGGCACGGCTGTCTCTTTGATTTTGGTCTGCGCAAAGGCCGCTAGGGGCAGCATGAGGCACAGGGCAATAAAGACTTTCTTCATATGCGTTGTGGGGGTTAATTTTTGCGGATTATGGTTGTATTATGCTATCTATGTCTTGTCGTTAAGTACTCGTACGGACTCATTTATTGCATGCTCGTGGACGATTTGAAGATAACATCCTTGCGATCAGGACTGATGCTCACTGCTGCTATGGATACCCCCGTCTGTTGCTCAATGGCAGAGAGGAAGGCAAGCAACTGATTGGGCAACTCTTCATAGTGAGTAATACCCGCAAGACCCTGTTTCCATCCCGGATAGGTGGCGAGAATCGGCGTGATGGCCGCAGTGTTGTAATTATAGGGTATCTCGTCGGTAACAGCTCCGTCAATACGGTAGCCCGTGCACATGTTGATGTATTCAAAATCATTCATCACGTCGGGCTTGGTGACGTATAGTTCGGTGACGCCGTTGATCATGCAGGCATAACGTAGCGCGGGAATGTCTATCCATCCACAACGTCGAGGACGCCCTGTAGTAGCACCATACTCGTGACCCAGGGAGCAGAGCAGACTACCCGTCTCGTCAAACAGCTCTGTGGGGAAGGGGCCTGCACCCACACGTGTGCAATATGCCTTGGTGATGCCCATCACTTTTCCAATGGCGGAAGGAGCCACTCCGAGTCCTGTGCATACGCCCGCAGTGATGGTATTGCTACTTGTAACAAAGGGGTAGGTGCCAAAGTCGATATCAAGCATCATGGCCTGAGCTCCTTCGGCTAGTATGCGGCGATTCTCACGGAGGACGCGGTTAACGTAGTATTCACTGCTGACGAGGTTGAAGCGGCGGAGACACTGCAGACCTTCATTCCACTTTTCCTCATACTGGGCAAGAGTCATACCATCAATGCGGAAAGCATCAACGTCAAAACCCAAAGAGCGCGCAGCACGCAGGTGAGCCTGCTTAAGAGCATCATAACGTTGATCAAAATCAGCAGCAAGAATGTCACCCACACGGAGACCGTTGCGGGCTATCTTGTCGGTATAGGTAGGACCAATGCCTTTGAGGGTCGATCCTATTTTCGATGCTCCCTTAGCCTGCTCGTTGGCAGCGTCCATCATGCGATGACTGGGGAGTATGAGGTGTGCCTTCAAACTGATAAGCAGGTTTCGCGTGGGATCAATACCTTTCGCCTCTATGCCCTCAATCTCTTGCTGGAAAATATGCGGCTCAATGAGTACGCCATTGCCAATAAGGTTCACCTTCTCTTGATGGAAGATACCACTGGGAATGATATGGAGTACATGCTTGACACCCTCAAATTCTAGGGTGTGTCCAGCGTTGGGACCGCCCTGGAAGCGTGCAACAACATCATAGCCTGGAGTGAGGACATCAACGATTTTACCTTTCCCCTCATCACCCCATTGAAGACCCAGAAGCACGTCTATCTTATTCATAATTTTCTGTTTATCAAATCACAATAAAAATTTAACCCATTTTGGGCATTCTCTACAGGACTGCAAAAATACTGCTTTTTAATGACTCGCGCAAATTTTTATTATATAACGACAACTCATTGATCACGGCGTTGCTTGAACCATTCGGCACAGCGCGGCAAATCATCGAGATTTTGGAAGCCCTGTTTGAAGGGCTCGTCGGGCAGCGGAACTGTCTCCATATATCCAATGAGTGTGGCACAATCAAATTCGCCAAGCAATGCTTCGAGGGTGACATAGACACCAACCTGGAAATCCTCGTCGTCTGCCTTGTTGCCTTCCACAGCTATGCGCAGCCCCATGAGATCAGGCTCTTCTTCACATTCAAGCTGTTGGAAGAACATCTTGGATGTCTGGAAAAGATAACGATCGAAACGCACATTGAGACCCGTACCCATGGGCTGTTTGAAGGCTATGAACTCCCACCAGTCAAGATCAGGGGCATTATCGACAAGCTCCACAACATAACGGAAGAGGTCGGTATCACCCTCGGCGGTGAAGGTGAGGGAGCGACCGTTGGCGGTAGCGTCGCCAATCTCGTAGGTGAGACCGTCGCAGTATTTGGTGAGCTGATACTGCAGTGCGTTACAGAGCTCTTGTCGCTCCTTGTCCTCGAGGTCGCCCATGGCAACCAGCTGCTCATTGTGGTCCACAAACCACTGCCAGAATTTCTGTATCTTTTCCATTTACTTCAAATATTATTTCTCAATCAGAAAAAACAAAACCATCAGAAATATCTTTTTGCTTTGATTGGGTTTTAGATGATTATTGCTTCGGGGTCGAGGGCGACACCGAATTTTTGCTTGACATCTTGTTGTATGGAGGCGGCAAGGGAGCGGACTTCGTCCCCACTACAACCACCAGCATTGTAAAGCACCAAGGCATTTTTCGGCCATACTCCTACCCTATCCTGCGTACGTCCTTTCCAGCCGGCTTTATCAATCAGCCATCCGGCACTCAACTTGTAACCATTGTCCGATCTGTATGCATTAGGCATATCGGGGTGTTCGTCTTTGAGACGGAAGTAAGTAGTCTCGTCAACCACAGGATTCTTGAAGAAGCTTCCTGCGGAGCCATGTTCTTCGGGACGCGGGAGTTTGCTCCATCGCATTTCCGTGATGGCCTCACGCAGTTGCTGGGCGGTGTCGTGAGGCATACCTTCGAGGGCTTTATAACTGAGGTTAGGGATAAAGGTTTCGCTGAGGCAGTAGGTAACACGGAGAATAAGATAGCGTCCAGGCTGGTGTTTGAAGAGAGAATCGCGATAGGCGAAGTGGCAGTCGGCATTGCTGAAGGTGCAATAACGACGTTCCAGTAGGTCGTAAGCCTCGACGGAGTGGATAAAATCCTTCGCCTCAGCGCCATAGGCACCGACATTCTGCACCGCCGAAGCACCCACGGTGCCGGGGATGGCGGAGAGATTCTCAAGACCGTAAAGGCCATGGTCGAGCGTCCACTGGACGAGGTCATCCATCACCATGCCACCCCAAGCGGTGACAAGAGTATCCGAGCGACCGAGTGGCTGTGTGACAGAGTGGCTAAGCGTGATGACGGTGCCGTCGTAGTCCTTGGTGAAGACCATATTGCTGCCACCGCCAAGCACTAGCAACCTTTCACTTTCCACTTCCCACTTTCCTCTAAAATCGTCGTCGGGCTCTATCACCACCAACCTTCGTGCACGCACGTCGATGCCGAAAGTGTTATAGGGTTTAAGGGAAATCTTCTCGTGATTATTCATTGCTCGTTGTCTTTGGGACCGAGTTCTTTCTTGGGTTTGCGGATGGGAGGTACATAGTCCATGCGGAAGACCTGCCGGTGGGTCAGCAACAGCAACAACGAAAGCGCGGCACCCAACACGTCGCAGATGGCGCAAGCCTGCCACACTCCCGTAACGCCGTCACCGGTGATGTTGTAGACAATACCCGGGAAGATGAGCGACAGCGGGATGAGAAAGATGACCTGCCGCGAGAGACTCGTAACGATGGCTATCCACGGCTGGTCAATACTTTGGAAGAGTTGTGAATTGGTGACCGTAAAAGCGATCAGCGGACAGAAGACCATCAAGTAGCGCAGAGCGGGCTCACCCATGTCGAGAATCTCGGGCTCAGAATTGAAGAAGCCGATGATAGTGCGCGGAAAGATGAGCGCCGACGCAGCACCAATGATGCCGATGAGGACACAAACCTTCATGGTCAGGATATACACCTCGCGCAAGCGATCATTGCGGCGGGCACCATAGTTGTAGCCCGCGATGGGCTGCATAGCCTGACAGAGTCCCAGCAGCACCATGAATATCAAACCCATGTAGGAGTTGGCGGCACCATAGACCGTCATCGCATCGTCGCCACCATAGGCTATCAACTGGCGGTTCAACACCGCCACCACAGCGAAGGCCGCAAAGTTCATCGAGAAAGGGCTGATGCCGATGGCAAGAATATTTCTGAAAATGTAGAACTTGGGGGCCCAAGCGTGGCGTTTGAAACGAATGAACGACTTGGGCTGCACAAAGTGGAGCACAGCCACAGCAGCCGACGCACCCATCGAGAGCGTCGTAGCCCACGCTGCTCCCTTCATGCCCCAGCCAAACTCGCTGATAAAGATAAAGTCGAGCACAATGTTCAATGCCGCACCGCCCACCATAATCCACATGCCCTTCATGGGATAGCCCGAGGAACGGATAAGACCTACCAGATTGTAGGTCACCGTTAGAAGGAACATACCGGGGAGCACGATGTACATATATTCACAAGCGGCATCGAGCACCGGCTGCGACGCGCCGTCGGCGAAGAGATTCATGATGGGGTGCGTCCATAGGTAGCCCCCCGTGACGAAAAGAACACCAAAGAGGATGGTCAGCAGCATACTGTTGCCCAATATCTTCTCTGCCCACCGAACGTCCTTGCGGCCCAGCACAATGCTCATGCGGGCACACGAACCAGCACCCACCAGTGCACCGAAGGCATGGATGATGTTCATGATGGGAAAGGTGATGGTGAGAGCCGCCAACAGCATCTTGCCGTCGTCGGGGCTGTTGCCAAGGAAGATTCGGTCGACGATATTATATATGGAGGTCACCACCTGGCTCGCAACAGCCGGCAACGCATACTGCCAGAGGAGCTTGCCCATGGGCTTGGTCTCGAGTTCGCGAATGTCGTTGTCCATTTATTGCTTGATTCGATTCTTTAGTGCCATCAGGGCGTTGTAGGCGATGAGACCATTGGCGAGTTCCAAACTACGCTCGTCGACCATGAGATTGGGGCGGTGCAGGTTGCTGAAGGGGGTGCCGGGCTCGTGGATGCCGATGCGGAAGTAGCAGGCCGGTATCTTCTGCGCGAAGAAGGCGAAGTCCTCGGCGGTCATGCGGAGATCGAGCCACTCGACATTCTCCTCACCAAGGAAGGCGCAGGCGTTGTCGTGCACCTGCTGCGTGCAGGCGTCGTCGTTGAAGACGTAGGGGTAGCCGTAGTCGATAAAGAGGTCGCACGCGGCACCCATGGCCTCAGCCACACCGGTGCTGATCTTGCGGATCTTCTCGTGGGCCTCGAGGCGCCACTTCTCGTCAAAGGTGCGGATGATGCCCTCCATCTTCACCGTGTCAGGGATGATGTTGGTACGGCCGCCCACTTCCTGAATCTTGCCGATGGTGAGCACCGTGGGCATCATGGGGGCGGCATTACGGCTGACCACCTGTTGCAGGGCGATGACAATATGGCTGGCCACCACGATGGGGTCGACACTGAGGTGTGGCGTGGCGCCGTGGCCGCCGAGGCCCTTGACGGTCCAATAAAGCTCGTCGGTGGAGGCCATGTATTTGCCCTTGCGCATGCCCACCTTGCCGCAGTCCATCTCCGGCAGGCAGTGGAAGGAGTAGATCTCGTTGGGCACCACCTCGTCGAAGAGGCCGTCCTCCATCATCATGCGGGCACCACCGGGGTATTTCTCTTCCGACGGCTCGAAGATGAACATCAGCGTACCACTGAATTGGTCTCTCAGTTGTATGAGGATTTTGATGGCACCGAGGAGCGAGCAGGTGTGCATATCATGACCGCAGGCATGCATCACACCGGGCTTCTCGCTGGCGAACGGCAGACCCGTGCACTCGGCGATAGGCAGCGCATCATAGTCGGAACGCAAAGCGACGCAATACTTTCCATTTCCCTCTTCCCACTTTCCACTTCCTTCCAGCATGGCCATCACGCCGGTCTTCCCGATGCCCGTCCTAGGCTCCAGCCCCATGGCGCGCAGCCTCTCGGCCACGAACTCCATGGTGCCGTACTCCTCCTGCGAGAGGTCGGGATGCCGGTGCATCCACCGCCTCCACTCTATCACCTCCTCGTGCTGCGCATGCGCCAGCTGCTTGATTCTATCTATAATATTATCCATTTTTATTCTTTTGTTAATTCATTTGCTATTAGTTCCGCCTGTTTTAGAACAGTCTCGGTGGCCAAAGCCTGCATGTCAGGTGGATAGCCATACTTGCGCAACAGTCGCTTCACCGCCACCTTCATCCTGGCTCGCACATTCTCCTTTATTGTCCAGTCTATAGTACTGTTTTTGCGTATAGTCCCTGTGAGTACCACCGCCAATTCGCGTAGTTTCTCTTTGCCCATCAGCTCAAGGGCACTCTCGTTGTCGGCCACGGCGCTATAGAAGGCATACTCGTAGGGTTCCAAGCCCATCTCCTGCGCCGCACTGTCGCTCTCCACAATGTGCTTGCTCAAATTGATGAGTTCATCGATGACCTCAGCCGCCGAAATAATCTTGTTATGGTAGCGTGTGATGGACCCGTCGAGCATCTCCATCAGCGTGCGTCCTTCGACGAGATTATATCTTGACCGTGTCTTGATTTCTTCTTCAAGCAGTTTGCGCAATACTTCTAAAGCGATATTCTTGTGTTCCATGCCTTTCAGCTCCATCATAAACTCCTCGGAAAGAATGGAGATGTCGGGCTTTTTGATACCAGCGGCATCGAAAAGGTCTATCACCTGTTCCGACACCAATGCTTGGTCTATCACCTGCCGTATGGTGGTTTCTATCTCCTCGTTGGTGTGGCCGCCGCCCTTGGCATCGAACTTACACAGGCGCGCTTTCACGGCTTGGAAGAAAGCCACCTCGTCTTTGATCCCCATTGCTTCCTCATGCGGTATGGCCAATGCGAAAGATTTGCCCAAGGCTGTCACTTCGTTGACAAACCGTTTCTTGCCGTCCTCGAGGCCGAGGATAAAATCTTCCACTTTGAGTATCCACGACAGCTTGCCTTTGGTGTCGGCGGTGAAATACTGCTGCCATGCCAAACCATGCAGCATCTGTTCTACCACTTCCAGCTTCTCTTTCATCAATTCCACCGCCTGCGACTGCTGCTGTGTGGGGTCACCCTTGCCACCGCTGTCGGAATAGAACGACAGGGCTTTCTTCAGGTCGGCGGCAATGCCGAGATAGTCCACCACCAGGCCACCAGGCTTGTCCTTATAGACGCGGTTCACACGGGCGATGGCCTGCATCAGGTTGTGCCCCTGCATCGGCTTGTCGATATAGAGGGTGTGCAGACAAGGCACGTCAAAGCCGGTGAGCCACATATCGCGCACGATGACCAGCTTCAGTTCGTCGCCGGGGTCTTTCATACGGTCAGCCAGCATACGGCGTTCGGTCTTGGTGGTGTGGTGTTTGGCTATGGCCGGTCCGTCGGAGGCCGCGGAAGTCATCACCACTTTCAAGACACCCTTGCGCAAGTCGTCGTTGTGCCATTCAGGACGCAGCTTCACTATTTCGTCGTACAGTTCAACGGCAATCCTGCGGCTCATCGCCACCACCATCGCCTTGCCTTCAAACACCTGCTGGCGCGCCTCGAAGTGTTCCACGATGTCGCGGGCGATTTTCTTCACCCTGTTGGGGCTGCCTATCAAGGCTTCCAACTGTGTCCACTTGGCTTTGGCTTTCTGCACCTCGTCCATCTCTTTCACATCGAGTTCTTTGTCCAGTTCCTCGACCAGCTTGCGGCCTTCGGCGCTCAGCTCCACCTTGGCCAAACGGCTTTCGTAGAAGATGCGCACCGTGGCACCGTCCTCCACAGCCTGCGCTATGTCATAGACGTCAATATAGTTGCCGAAGACGGCGGGTGTGTTCTTGTCGCTCAACTCGATGGGCGTGCCAGTGAAGCCGATATAGGTGGCGTTGGGCAGCGCATCACGCAGGTACTTGGCAAAGCCATACTTGATTTCAGAGCCTATCACTTCGTCGGCCTCATTCCTCACCTCTACACTCTTGGCGCGGAAACCATACTGGGTGCGGTGCGCCTCGTCGGCTATCACCACCACGTTGTTACGTTCGGTCAGCAGGTCGTATACGTTGCCATCTTCGGGCTGGAATTTCTGTATGGTGGTAAACACCACGCCGCCCGACTGCACGGCAAGTAGGCCCTTCAGGTGCTCGCGGCTTTCGGCCTGCACGGGTGTCTGTCTCAGCAGTTGTTTGGAGGAGACGAAGGTCTCGAAAAGCTGGTCGTCGAGGTCATTGCGGTCGGTGATGACCACCACTGTGGGGTTGTTCAGCCGCTGCACAATCTTGCCGGCATAGAACACCATCGACAGCGATTTGCCGCTGCCCTGCGTGTGCCACACCACACCGGCACGGTGGTCGCCCGTCTGCTGCTCGCACACGGTCCTGAAACCAAAGTTGGCGGGCGACTCGGCAACTTTCAAGTTAACACTATTGATGCCTGTGGCCCTCAGCGTGGACTCCACGGCTTTGTTGACAGCGTAGTATTGGTGGTAGGCCGCCAGCTTCTTCACCGTCGTGATGGTGATTTGGCCTGTGTCTTTGTCCTCATGCTTGTCTTTCTCAAAGACGGTGAACGCCCGCACCAGGTCGAGCAGCGTCTCGGGGTTCATCATGCCACGCAGCAGCACCTCCAGCTCACCCACCAGATGCGAGGCAATATGCTCGCCGTCATCGCTCTTCCATGCCGTGAAGCGGCTCAAGCCCGACGACAGGGTGCCAGCTTTGGCTTCCAATCCGTCACTGATGACGATGACCTCGTTATATCGGAACAGCGACGGTATCTGCTCTTTGTAGGTACCTATCTGATCGTAGGCCTTGCTGATGGTGGCCTCCTCGTCGGCGGCGTTCTTCAGCTCCATCACCACCAGCGGCAGACCGTTGACGAATAACACCACGTCGGGCCGCAGGTTATGTCCGTTCTCCATGACGGTGAACTGGTTGACCACCGTGAACTCGTTGTTCCATGGGTCGTCGAAGTCCACCAGCCACACCTTCTTGCCGCGTTCCTCGCCCTGTTCATAGACCGTCACCGTCACGCCCTGCGTCAGCAGTTCGTGGAAACGCTCGTTGTCGGCCAACAGGTCGGTAGAACCGATGCGCAGCACCGTCTTGACGGCCTCGTCCAGCACACTGGCAGGGAGCGACGGATTGAGCCGCCGCACCGCAGCCTCCAAACGCTCACGCAGCACCACCTCGCCCAGTGTCGTCCGCATAGGCGACTGCCCATCCGGCGCGATGTCGGGCCCATACAGATGCTTCCACCCTCTGCCTTCCAGCAGTTCGATGGTCATCTGCTCAATGTCCGATTCCGTCAGCTTGGTCATAGTCAGTCCTCCTTATTTTCTTCACATATTTCCCTCATTTTCTGCTGTAACAACTTTTTGTCAGGAAGACTCAACTTGTATTCCGCAACCATCGTTGGGGAAAGGCTACGGCTTAAAGCGTATTCCACAACTTCGTCGTCCTTGTCTTTGCATAGCAGGACCCCTATGCTAGGATTTTCTTTCGGCTTCTTAACATCGCGGTCGAGAGCTTCCAAATAGAAATTCAACTGTCCCAAGTGTTCAGGCTTGAATTTTTCCATCTTCAGTTCAAACGCCACAAGACACTGCAACTCACGGTGGTAAAACAACAGGTCTATCCTAAAGTCGCTGTTGCCCACTTGCAAGCGATATTCTTGGTCAATAAAGATAAAATCTTTTCCCAGTTCCAGAATAAATTGCTTCATTTGGTCAATCAGTGCCGCCTTCATATCGTTCTCGTGCCGATACATTTTACCGTCAAGAAACTCCATTACATACTGGTCTCGGAACACTTTGTCAGCATTTGGTGCAATTTCTCTCAGCACTGCTGAGAGTTTTGGCTCGCCAATCATCATCCTCTCGTATAACGCGCTGTTTATCTGCCGATCAAGTTCTCTGCTGGACAATCTTTCTGTCAAGCACATCTTCAGGTAAAACGCTTTCTCTTCAATGGTTTTTGTCCTACTTAGAATGATTAGATTATTCGTCCAGCTAATTTCTCTCACCAGTGATGAGAGTTTTTCATCAGCGTCGCGGTAGGTCTCATAGAACTGTTTCATTCTCCACAAGTTCTTGTCGGAGAAGCCCTTGATTTCTGGATAATTCCTGGCGATATAATCAGCAAGTTGAGGCACCACACCGTCACCCCATTCTGCCGTGGCAATCCTTTGCGAGATATAGTCTCCTATTTGCCAATACAAATCTATCAAAGCGGTATTGGCCGTACGTATTACTTCGCTACGCGTCCTCTGAATCAGTGTCACGACATCCTCAAACTGATTCATCAGCCCTTGTTCTGTTTTTATTATAGTAGGTTTACTGCTCATCTTGATTGATTTTTATTAGTCTCCCTTCTTCGATCCTTCTTTGTGGGTTGTCGGCCGAGCCGACGGCATACCACTATGATCCTTCGGTGGAGTGTCGCTTATTGTGGTAAAAATGATCAAAACGGGAAATCCTCAATTTCTTCCGTTTTTGATATGGGAAAATGTTTTTTACTTAAATATGAACAAAAAGATGCGGATAAATGGACTATCAACTCGGCTTCTTCATAATCAGGATTGCGACCTTCTTTTAGATGACGACCCCATTCTGAAGCATACCCAAAAATCTTTGACACTATTTCATCTGTTGGGCGTGGTACAATGTCAGGATTGTCTTTTATTAACTTGCCTAATGTTTCTTTTGATGTAGCCACTTCTCTAGCCACACATTCTAAAGCTGCTACTGAGTGTTGAATTGCACCTGTTATTTCTGGATCTGGCTTTTTAGAGAGGTCTTTTAACGCTTCTTTTAATTCATTTGCACTTGTGTCTAAACCGGCCTCAGACAATATAGTTGCGGATTCTGCCAATTTTTCTTCAAAAGCATCATCACCTCTATACTCAATTGTTCCTTGAGTCATTTTCCAGCCAATGCCTTTTTGTAAAAAATAATCATTCACATCTTTCTCAAAGTCGTCTTTTTGTGCAGAATAAGAAATGTTAGCATATACGAGTTCTATAATGTCATATATATTGTACCACGGGCAGTTCTCCAAAATACCAACAATTTCATCCTTCATAAAATCGTTTTCACTCCAATTACCTCTGTCTGGAGCCGTCTTTGTCGCTGTACATACAATCCCCCTAATTGTTTTCAATGACGAGATATAAGGTCCAATCATTAATAATAGATAATCACGTAACTCCATAGTCACATCATATCTAGTTACAATCGGAACTGATTGTGCTGAGATTCCTATTCTTTTCGAAAATACATCCATAAAGTCTACTGTCAATTAAACTTATTTATTAATAATTTATTGCCATGTAACTTCCACTTCGCCAGACATTAGACGTGGAAGGAGCGTGTCTTGTTGGATGGCCAATGTTTGCATTTGTTGTTGGTTGGATTTAGTCTTTTTATAAAATGGTGCAACAACCCTTTCGTAATCGTCTAAAGCCGTTTGTGATGGAATTTCTAAAGGTATATTGTTTAGAACTTCTGCTGTCATGCTAGGCACCGCGGACCCCACATTCATATTCACCAAATCAAGCGTTTTCATAAACTGATATACGAACTTGGCAACATGCGGAATTTTCATTTTTGTATAAAACATTGTATCAACAGTCCAAAAAGGCTCATCAATATACATGACATTATCAAGCGAACCTTTACGCGGTATCAGTACAGATTCTCCATCAAACAAAGCATTATCTGCATATCTCATAATTCCACCTGATCCAATTACAGGGATGCTTCCATCTCCTAACTTCTTATGGTCTTTTCCATATTTGACTTCAATAAGCTCTCCCAGTTTCCCTTCTTTCCAGGTGGGGTCGGGGTTTTCGATGAAGTAGTGGCGGAAGAGGGTTTCGGCGAGGGCTTCGAGGGTCGCGTTCTCCCGATTCAACAAATCTAT
>CACZRR010000076.1 GCA_902783595.1 uncultured Bacteroidota bacterium | reverse complement strand
TTTGAGGCCCGCATTGGAGTAGTATTGGCTGTTGAAGTCTGCGATGCGATACTGCAGCTCGGTGGCGCGCACGGTGCGGTCGTCGGCAAGGATGATGACGTAGTGCTGCTGCTTCTCGCGGTATCGGTAGACGAGGGCCTCGGGGGGAAGTGACGTTTTCTCTCCTTTGTTCGCCACCGTTGCCGTCGTCCGGGAAAGAGAAGCGCTGCCGCCCTTGTCCGTCGCGAAGGATGGCGTCCCCTGCTCTGTGCCATCGTCGGAGGCGAAGAGTAGACTGTCGTTTTCGAGCAGGGTGAGCTGTACCTCGGCAAGGCTATGCAGCGAATCTTGTTGGGTGGTGGCGGCCATCACCGCCTGCAACTTCGTCCGAGCACCCTGTATGTCGCCGCGGTGTGCGAGGGACAGCGCATGCCAGAACAGGAAGCGCGAAAGACGAGGATTGTCGTAGTAGACCTCCTCGGCCTCCTCGGCCAAGCGTACCACCTGCGCATAGTGGCCCTCCTGGTAGTGGCGGTAGATGCTTTCGTAGTCGTCGTCGATGCGACGGTCACGCTGCAGCAGCTGTTTGTAGTACTCGTTGTCACGTATGAGGTTGGCAAAATCGGAGTCGGGGAACCCCATGAGCACCATGTCGCGGTAGTAGTTGGCCTGCGGCGTGTTGCCCTGCCTGTCGTAGATGCGGTAGAGCATATAGAAAGCCTGCACGATGTCGGGAGACGACACATAATCCGCCGCCAGGCGGTGGTAGCATTGCAGCGCCCGCGGCAGATCGCCCACGCCGTCGTAGAAGATGTAGGCAGCGCCAAGCAGTGCCGCCGCCGTCAGACGCTCCAATGAGTCGACTTCTTCGGGTGTGGTGGGAAGGTCTTTCAGATAGTATGCCACAGCGTGGGGGTCGTTGGGGTCGCCGTTAGCGGCGAGGGTAGCAGGCTCCTTACGACCCTCCGTAGCACGTGTCGTGTCGGCAGCGAGGGCGCTATCCTGCTCCTCGACAGCAGGTGTCTCGATGGGCGTGAGGAGGGTCTTGTTGGTCAAGAACCACAGATCCTCAAGAGGACGCATGCCCCACCGTTCGCGGAACGCCTCCTTGCCCTGGGTTACCGTCTTGGTGTTGTAGAAATACCAGTCGCCCTGCAGGCTGTTCTGCACCGCCGACGCCTCGGAAGAATACTCTGCTATCAGTTGGCGGCGCCGTTCCTCCTCCTCGTGCTTGCGGAGGGTGTCTATCTTCGCGTTGATAAGAGCCAGCCTCTCTTCCTCGGGCAGTGAGGATATGTGGATGAGCGAATCATGCCGTTCGTAGAGACGTGTGTACGAGCACAACTCCTCGAGCATTTCGGCACGGCGTTTGATGGAACGGTAACGGGGATAGTCGGCACCCACATTCTGCATGACAGTGTCGTAGTAGCATTGCGCCAAGTCATAGTCCTGGTAAGTGTCGTAGAGCACCTCGCCCAGTCGCAGCGACGACAACGCCTTCTGTGACTTGTTGGTCGTCGCAAGGGCCACGCTGCTGCGCAGTGCCTGCACTGCCTTATGGCGCTGTCCTATGCCCAGGTACATCTCGCCTTTGGCGTAGAGTATCTGGTCACGGTTGTCGACATTTTTTTTGTCATGGAACAGTTTATCGAGTGAGCGTTCCAACTTGGCAATGTCGGCGGTGGCAGGGTCGGCACACGACGCCTCCCCCAGGCGCGCGTTGAACTCCATGATGTAGGGTGGACGGTAGCGCAGCACCTGGTGGTAGTATTTTGCCGCTACACCTCGGCGGTCGAGGTGGCGGTAGATCTGTGCCAGGAGGAAGGTGAGACGGGCCTTGAGGGAGCGGTCGCCGGTGGCATCGAGGGCGAGGTGGATATGATCCACCGCCTTCTTGTACTTCTCCTGCGGCAGCGTGGCCTCGACCATAGCCACATGCAACCTCTCGCGGCAGGAGCGTGAGAACTGCCCGTTCTGCAACCTGACATAGAGCTGGTCGAGAGTGCTCTCCGCCTCTGTGAAGCGCCGTTCACAAGTCATGCAGCGCGCCAGAAGGATAGCTCCTTCGTCGGCGGCGCGGGTGCCGGGAAACTGGGTGAGGAGGATGTTGCAGGTGTTAGTGGTGCTTAGGTAGTCCTGCTTGTAGAACGAGGCATAGGCGGTGAGCAGGTAGCACTCCTTGATGTAGGGCACGTGCTCTTCGCCGCGCACGTAGATGCTGTGCTTGAGGATGCCCTTGACGCCCTTCTCTATGGCGCGGTCCAGCTGCGGGTAGACGGCCTGCACCTCAGCCTCCGTGCCCAGCGGCTCGGGAGCCAGCAGGCGTGTGTAGTCGTCGGCAGCAGCGGCGTGCATCGTGCGCCGCGCCTCCTTCAGGCTCTCCTTGCCGTTCCACCACACATTGTAGTGGCATGTGGTGTTGTGGTACTGGATGTTTGCCCACCGCGCCTTCTGGGTAGAGCAGGATGTCATTAAAGTGGAAAGTGAAAAGAGAAAAGTGGAAAGTAGGCTGACGCAGAGGATTCTGCACAACCCCTTACACCTTATATTATTTTTCTCACCTTTCATTTAACACTTCAACCATTAAACGTTAAACGTAAAACCTCTAAAACCTCTAAAACCTTAAACGTAAAACGTAAAACCTTAAACGTTAAACCTGAAATGCATAATGTCGCCGTCCTGCACCACATAGTCCTTCCCCTCTACGGCTATCTTGCCCGCTTCGCGGCATTTCGCTTCGGATCCCAGGGCCACGTAGTCGTCGTACTTGATGACCTCGGCACGTATGAAACCCCTCTCAAAGTCGGAGTGTATGATGCCTGCCGTCTGGGGTGCTTTCATGCCTTTCTTGAATGTCCACGCGCGGCACTCCTTGGGGCCCGCAGTCAGGAAGGTCTGCAGATTCAGCAGACGGTAGGCGGCCTTGATGAGGCGGCCCACGCCGCTCTCCTTGAGGCCCAGGTCTTCAAGGAACATCTGCTTCTCTTCGTAGCTCTCGAGTTCCGCAATATCGGCCTCGATGGCGGCACCCACAACAAGCACCTCGGCATTCTCGTCTCCCACAGCGGCCTTCACAGCGTCGACATACTTGTTGCCACTGACAACCGATTTCTCATCCACATTGCAGACGTAGAGCACCGGCTTGGTGGTGAGGAGCATCAGGTCGCGGGCAACCTCCTGTTGGCTCTCGTCGAGCTCGACCGTGCGGGCGCTCTTGCCGGAGAGAAGGGCCTCCCGGTAGAGGTCCATCACTTCGACGAGCTTCTTGGCACGCGCGTCGCCACCTGCCTTCCCCTTTTTCACCTCCTTTTCGTAACGGTTCTCGATGGTCTCGAGGTCTTTGAATTGCAGCTCCAGGTCTATCGTGTTCTTGTCGCGCACCGGGTCCACCGAGCCATCCACATGAGTGATATTGTCGTCGTCGAAGCAGCGCAGCACATGGATGATGGCGTCGCAACCCCGTATGTCGGCCAGGAACTTGTTGCCCAGCCCCTCCCCCTTCGAGGCTCCTCTCACCAAGCCCGCAATATCCACAATCTCCACCGTGGCGGGTACCACGCTGGCCGGGCGCTCCATCTCCACCAGCTTCGCCAGTCGCTCGTCGGGAACGGTGATGACGCCCACATTGGGCTCTATCGTGCAGAAGGGAAAATTCGCCGCCTGCGCTTTAGCATTGCTCAGACAGTTGAAAAGGGTCGACTTGCCCACGTTGGGCAGACCCACTATACCACATTGTAAACTCATAATTCCTTTTCTATCAAGTATTGGTTACGTGTGGTGCTATTACGGCATATCAGCTCTCCCAGAAAACCAGCGAGGAAAAGCACCACCCCGAGCATCAGGAAGAGCATGGAGAGGTAGAACCACACACTGTTGGTCAGCGCTATGCGGCCCCCAAGGCGCAGCACCACAACCACAATCAGCGCCACCATGCCGAAGAATGCGCTGAGGCTGCCCACAGCACCGAAGAAGTGCATCGGCTGCTTGCCAAATTTCGTCATGAACATAATGCTCATGAGGTCGAGGTAGCCATTGATGAAACGGTTCATGCCGAATTTTGTAGTGCCAAATTCGCGTTTGCGGTGCTGCACCACCTTCTCGCCTATCTTACCGAAGCCTGCCCATTTGGCAATGACGGGGATATAGCGATGCATCTCTCCGTACACTTCGATGCTCTTCACCACCTCGCCACGGTATGCCTTCAGGCCACAGTTGAAGTCGTGCAGCTTGATACCGCTCATCCAGCGCGTCGAAGCGTTGAAAAACTTGGAAGGTATATTCTTCGCAAGCTTCGAGTCGTAGCGTTTCTTCTTCCATCCCGACACCAAGTCGTATCCTTCCTCCTTGATCATACGGTAGAGCTCGGGAATCTCGTCGGGACTGTCCTGCAGGTCCGCGTCCATGGTGATGACCACGTCGCCCCGGGCGGCGGCAAAGCCTGTATTAAGAGCCGCACTCTTGCCGTAGTTGCGGCGGAACTTGACACCACGGTAGCAGGGATTGGCAGCATGGAGTCTCTCGACGACCTGCCATGTTTTATCCTTGCTGCCGTCGTCCACGATGATCACCTC
>CACZRR010000075.1 GCA_902783595.1 uncultured Bacteroidota bacterium | reverse complement strand
TTGGAAATCTTTTATATGGTATCGCTACTGCGTGCGATGGTTTTATCTCCCAGCCCTGCGGGCTGTGATCCATAAATCCAAATTTGACTGGTATAGGGAACACTCATGGTGCAGGGGAGATTTTGCGGGCGAGGAACACTGATTGTCATCTTATAAAAAGCATGGAACGAACCGTTTATGGGGTTCGTTCCTTGTGAAACATTTGGTTATTTGGGGATGCTTGGGGGAGGGCTTTTACTTGCCGAAGGTGAGGAGGAGGACGGCTATGTCGGCGGGGGATATGCCGCTGATGCGGGAGGCCTGGCCGAGGCTTACGGGGCGGTAGCGGCAGAGTTTTTCGCGCGACTCGTAGGAGAGGGCTGAGAGGGAGAAGTAGTCGTAGTCGGAGGGTAGTGCTATCTCCTCGAACTTGAGGATGCGGCTGGCGAGCTCCTGTTCCTTCTCGATGTAACGCTGATACTTGATGCGTGTCTCTACCTCGCGTCGTTCGTCGTCGGAGAGCGGCAGCATAGCGTCGTGAAGAGCCGGCGAGAGGTCAGCGAGGTCGTCCAGTGTCATCTCCGGGCGCAGGAGCAGCGCGTCGAGATGCACGCGTTGTGACAGTGCTGCCGAACCGTGTGCGTCGAGCCAGCCGTTGGCCTCGGAGGGCGCCACGGAGGTCTTTTCTATCACCTGTTGCAGTGTTGCCATACGCTGTTCCTTCTCCTCGAGACGGCGCATGCGGTCGTCGCTGACCATTCCGATGGCGTGTGCCAGGGGTGTGAGGCGCTGGTCGGCGTTGTCTTGTCGCAGGAGGATACGATATTCGGCCCTGGAGGTAAACATACGGTAGGGTTCGTCGACCCCCTTTGTTACCAGGTCGTCGATGAGCACCCCTATGTAGCCTTGTCCGCGTCCCAGCACGAAGGGTGCTGCGCCCCGCAGTTTGAGTGCCGCGTTGATGCCTGCCATGAGGCCCTGGCATGCCGCCTCCTCGTAGCCTGTGGTGCCGTTGATCTGACCTGCGAAGAAGAGGCCCTGCACCGCCTTGGTCTCGAGGGAGAAGAGCAGCTGTGTCGGCGGGAAATAGTCGTACTCTATGGCGTAGCCAGGCTTGAAGATGCGTGCCTGTTCGAATCCTTCGATAGAATGTAGTGCTTCCAGCTGTACCTCGAGAGGGAGTGACGACGAGAAGCCGTTGAGGTAGTAGCACTGCGAGTGCCATCCTTCGGGCTCCACGAAGAGCTGGTGGCGGTCCTTGTCTGCGAAGCGGTCGATCTTGTCCTCTATCGAGGGGCAGTAGCGTGGTCCGCGTCCTTGTATGCGGCCGGTGAACATCGGAGAGCGGGCGAACCCTGTGCGCAGTATCTCGTGCGTGTGGAGGTTGGTGTAGGCTATGTGGCAGGGTCGTTGTGTGGTGAGCGGCTTGGTGTCGGTAAACGAGAACTTCGACGGCTGTGCGTCGCCTTCCTGCACCTGCAGGCGGTCAAAATCGATCGTGCGGCCGTCCACGCGCACGGGTGTGCCCGTCTTAAGACGTTGAACCTCGAATCCGCGTTCGCGCAGCTGGTCTGAGAGTCCTTGTGCCGGTCTCTCCCCTACCCTGCCGCCTTCCCAGCTCTCCTCTCCGATGAAGAGGCGTCCGTTGAGGAACGTGCCGGCCGTGAGGATGACGCACTGTGCCGGGATGGTGTGTCCCATGCGTGTTATGACCCCGCTGACCTTGTCGCCGTCGAAGGAGAGTGCCACCACCTCGTCCTGCCAGAGGGAGAGTCGTGGCTGAGCCTCGAGCACTTGGCGCCAATGGAGGGAGAAAAGCATGCGGTCGCACTGTGCGCGAGGACTCCACATCGCGGGTCCTTTTGAGCGGTTGAGCATGCGGAACTGGATTGCCGACTGGTCGGTCACGATACCCGTCCAACCTCCCAGTGCGTCGACCTCGCGTACAATCTGTCCCTTTGCCACGCCCCCTATTGCCGGGTTGCACGACATCTGGCAGATATTGTCGAGCATCTGCGTCACGAGGAGCACCTGTGCGCCCATACGTGCTGCTGCTGCCGCCGCTTCTGCGCCCGCATGTCCGGCGCCTACTACTACGATATCATATCCTGGAAATATCATAGAACATGGTATTTAGCACTTCTGTTCCTTGTGAAACATTGCCTCCCACAGCTGGAGTGCGTCGCCTTCTTGGCGTCGCATTTCTGCTGCTTCTGAGTCGCTCTTATCGCCTTGTCCGAGGAGATGGAGCACGCCATGGATGATGACGCGATGGAGCTCTTGTTCAAAGGGGACATTAAAGAGTGAGGCGTTCTCCCCTACCCTATCGATGCTGATGAGGATATCGCCTGCTATGGTGTCGCCCACCACATTGTCGAAGGTGATGATATCGGTGTAGGTGTCGTGGTTGAGGAAGCGTCGGTTCATCTCGAGGATAAACTCATCGTTGCAGAAGAGGTAGGAGAGGTTACCCACCTGTTTTCCGCGTTGTTTGATCACTTGGGCGACCCATTGGCGTACATTAGCGGCCTCAGGGAGCTCAAACGATATATTTTGTGCAGAAAACCGAATGGCCATAGAATATTAATTATATATTGGAAATCAATACTTTATTTGACGTATAGGGGTATTTATTCCTCGTTTTCCTTGCCGTATTTGGCTGTGGGGATGGTAGTGGGTAGGGGATAGGGGATTCTCGACGATGAAAGATAGGGGAGTGTCATGGGTTGTAGAAGTAGTCGTTCACCTTATTGCGATAGAAGGGTGCCAGTGTTGGGGGGAGGGCGTGTAGTTGTTCCTCGGAGGAGTGCTGTTGCTTATGGTAACGTTCGATCTCTTGGGGAGAGGGTTGGCTGTAGAGCTCATTCCCTTCCTTACTCTCGCGACGTTCTTCTTTTTCGCGTTTCATCTCTGCCCTCTCGTGCTGCAGCATGCGGGTAGTGATCTCTTGTTGGCGTTGGAGTGTTTGTCGGGTGATGGTGCCGTTGACGAGGTCGGTCTCTGTCTGTTCCATCTGTCGCAGCATCTGGTCGATCTCGCGTGCCAGCTTACTATTGCCAGCATCCTGGTGTTTGAGCTCCTGTCCGTATTCTTGCATCATGCGGCGTATCATCTCCTGTTGTGCCGCCATCTTGGCCAGTTCTTCGCTCATTGACTGTTCGCCCCCGATTTGATGGCGACCGCCGGGTTTCTTGCCTTGTTTGTCGAGTTGTTTCTTCAGTGCCTCCATCTGTCGGTTGAGTGCCTGCTGCATCTCGCGCATCGACTTTGGTGACGGTTTATTGCCCGGGTTGTTGCATTGTTGACCTGACTTGCCGGAGTTCTTGCACTGTCCGCTGCGCTTCTTCTGGCTATTTTGTCGCATTTGTTCCTGCATCTTGTCGAGGCTTTCTGCCAGTACGAGTGCCAGGTTGTTGAGCGACGTCATGGAGTACTGCATGGAGCGTGCCGCCGTCGTATTCTTGTAGTTGCCGTAGAAGCTCTGGTTCATTTCCAGCAGTTCGTTGAGTGCGCGTGCCACGCTGCTGTTCACCTCCGTGACATCCTTGGTGATTGCCGATGCCACGTTGATTTGTCGTCGTGCCATAGCCTGCAGCGAGTCCTGTACGCCGCCGAAGTCGTCGCGTATGCGGTTCTGTCGGGTTATAATAGACTGATATTTGGGGTCTTGGATATATATGTTGTTCAGGTCGCTTATCAGTTCTTCCTGGTTGAAAGAGAGGTGGACGAGGTTTTTCAGCAGTTGACGCACCAGTTCGGCGTCCTCCGCCAGGTCTTCCTGTTCTGCGTCGACTTGTGCCTCTGCCAGTGCTTCTGCCATTTGTTCTAGTTCTTCAGCCGCCTTTTGTTGTTGTTTTGACGCCTCCTTATTCTTTCCTTTTTGGAGGTTTTGCTGCGCCTCCTTTTGGTGCTGATCTATCTGTTTTTCGAGTTCTGTAGGTGTTTTAAAATTGGTGGACGGGTCGAGTGCCTTATAGTCCTCTTTTATTTGACGGATGTCCTCCTTTATCTGCTGAAATTTCTCGTTTATGGATTGTTGTTTTTGTTGCAGGCTCTCGTTTTCCTGCTTTTTAGCCTGTTCTGTTTCTCGTGAAACATTGCGTTGTTCCTCGGCCAGTTTATCGAGTTTTTGTGTCGTTTGTTCCACTTTTTTTTCGAGTTCGAGGTGTTTCATGAGTTCGATATTCTGGTCGAGTTGTCGTTCCAGGTCTGCGTTGTCCATACGTAGTTGTTCGAGTTCTTGCTGCACCTTCTTCTTGTCCATCTCCTGCATGAGGCGGTCTATCTCCTTCAAGGTCTCCTTCATCTTCTCGTCCATCACCTCGTTCATGAGGCGGTCGAGTTCGCGTTGTTTCTCGAGGAGTTGTTCGCTTTGCTCGCGGTATTTCTGTTCCAGGCGGTTGTTTTCGCGAATCTGTTGCTGCATTTGTTGCATCATCTGCCGTACCTGTTGTTGTTTTTGTTGCAGCTGCTGGAGTTCGCGTTTTTCCTGCCATCCGAGCTCTTTTTTGTCCACGAGACGCCGCATGAGGTCGTTGATTTCCTGTTGCAGGCGCTGCAGGTCGCTGATCTGCTGCTCGGCGTTGTGGTGCACCTCGTTGCTGGAGCGGTCGAGGAGGCTGTCGAGCTGTTCTGCCGAGGGGATGTGGATCTCGAAGCGTTGGGAGCGCGTGGTCTTAGGACCGTGGATAGCGTCGTTGTCGGAGACCTCGAAGAAATACTCCAGTATGTCGCCCGGCAGCAGTGTAATCTCTGCCATATTGAACGAGAAATAGAAGGACTGGGAGGTGCCTGAGGCGAGTGCAATGGTAGCTGTGTCGGACGACGTGGAGCCTGATGTGTGGCGTATCTGCTGCACGAAGCGCAGGTTGCTGAATCCGTAGTCGTCCTTCACCTGTCCTGCGAAGAGGCGTCTGTCGGGGTGTATGCTGTCCATCATCTCGTCGACGGAGATGAGGGGAGCGGCGTCGGCGATGGCCGAGAGCGTGTAGCGGAGTGTGTCGGAAGTGCCGTAAGGGTTGGTCACGCAGATGGCGTAGGAGGTTGTGGTGGCGAGGCGATGTTGCAGGGAGGTGCGTCCTGATGCGTCGAGCGGCATGTGGTGGTTCCATGTGCCGTCGTCGGAGAGGAAGATGATGCTGTCGGCCTCTGAGCATTGGAACAGCCACCGCAGCGTGCTGCCTTCCGGAGCTGTGGCGTCGCCGATGTTGACGAGTGTCTCGTCGGAGCGGCCTGTGTAGGCGGGGCATGCTATCACCATGCTAAACGAGACGATGGAGGGGTTGGGGAGCACGGAGACGTGGTAGTGAGGCGACGTGACGCCGCCGCCCTCGAGGCGGAACGTGATGTCGTTGTGCACCTTGTGGAAGGTGTAGGAGAAGCCTTCTGTGGGGCGTCCGTTCATGCGGTGGCGGGTGCCGTTTATCACCACGAACACCTCGGCGGGTTGTGCGTCGCCCGTGGTGGATACGTGGAGAGGCAGGTCGTCGCCCTGTCTCACGCGCAGGGAATCGTCCTGGATGAGGAACGCGAAGGGTGCGGGGCGCAGGAACTCCTTATTATAATGTATGAGGCGTGTGGTAGGTTCTGTCACCATGTGAGGCCACAGCAGCAGGAGCAGAGCGAGGACTGCCAGTGGTGGCAGTGCGTAGCGGAGGTAGCGGCGGTTGTTGCGTAGGTTGATGGCGTTGAGGAAAGGTATGGGGCGTAGTGCTGCCGTCTTCTGTTCTATTGCTGCCGCCAGCAGATCGTGTGATAGGGTGGGGGAAGAGGTGGCGTTGTCGTCGGCCAGCTGGAGCAGGTTGAGGAGTTTATCGCCCACCTCTGGGAAGTGGTGTCCGATGATATGTGCCGCCTGACGAGGAGAGAGGCGGTGTCCTATGCCGAGCATCTTGAGCGCGGGGCGCAGCACCGCGGCGATGATTACGGAAGCGGAGATAGTGACGGTGGTCCAGAAAATGATGGCGCGACCGAGTGGTGGGAGCCATCCGAAATGCTCGCCGAGTGTTGCCAAGAGCAGCAGCGACACCACGATGGCGGTGGAGCACAACGTGCCGCGTATCAGCAAGTTTTTGTAGTACTTGCGGATGAACGCCTCGATGGCGTGTTGCAGATCTGGCGAGAGGTTCATGATGATGAAAACAAACTGCAAAAGTACGAAAATTTTTATATATGCTCTGTTTTGATTTTTTTGTTTATCTTTGCAGTTGCTAAGTAAAGTATAAATACAAGCTAACACCAAAAGTCTTATACCATGTCTGAAACGTCCCAAGTCATCATTCTCACCGGCGCCTCGTCGGGATTTGGTCTTGCTGCCGCGGAGCTTTTAACAGCGCGTGGCCACATTGTGTATGGTCTGTGCCGTCGTGCCATGGAGCACGAGAAGATCCGCTATCGTCAATGTGACGTGCGGGACCGCGAGCAGGTGCGTGCCCTTGTTGCGGGTGTTGTTGCTGAGGAGGGCAGGGTAGATGTTGTGGTGAACAATGCGGGCATGGGAATAGGGGGTGCTTTGGAGCTTGCCACACCTGAGGAGATTGAGTTGCAGATGGGCACCAACTTCATGGGATGTGTGAACTTGTGCCAGGCCGTGCTGCCGTATATGCGCAAAGCGCGTCGTGGGAAGATCATCAACCTGAGTTCCATTGGTGGTGTCATGGGTTTGCCGTACCAGGGCTTCTATTCTGCCTCGAAGTTTGCCATTGAGGGCTTCAGTGAGGCGTTGAGTGCGGAGGTGCGAGGTTTTGGCATCAGTGTGAGCCTTGTGGAGCCTGGTGACTTTGCCACGGGCTTTACCGCCAGCCGGAGGAACAGCCAGGCCACGATGGACGACGAGGACTATGGTCCCTTGTTCCGGCGTAGCCTGTCGATCATCGAGAAAGAGGAGGGTGGGGGCTTGCATCCTGTGGTTGTGGCGCGTTGCATTGTGAAATTGGTTGAGATGCGGCGTCCGCCAATGCGACGGGTGGTGTCGAACCTGGAGCAGCGGTTGTCTGTCATTGTGAAGAGAATTGTCACGGGGCGTCAGATGGTGGGTATCCTGCGGGGATACTACAAGTGCTGAGAAGGGGGTGGTGCGATCATGTGAGGGGGTTGTTTTTTCAGAAAATTTTGTTTTTGTATTTTTTTTTCCTATATTGCACCGAAGAAACCTTTGCGGCGTGTTGGCGCGATATTATTGTGTACCAGCGTCGTAATGGAAAAATAGAGAAAACCAAAACACGTTAAATAACCTTTTTTATTCACCAAAAACACACATTATGAAAAAGTTTTTTACACTTTTCGCGATGTTGGCGTTCTTGTTGCCGATGGTACGAGCGCAAGAGACGCTAACCGTCAATGACGGGACGGCAAGTAGTAGTAACATTCCGTTCTATGGTTTGTATGTGGACACCGAGGGACAGTGCTCGGAGTTCATCATCCCTGCCGAGAGTCTCGCCGAGATGAACGGTGGTACCATCACGAAACTCACGTTCTATCTTCAAACTTCTGCTACTTATGCGTGGGCCTCCGTTCACAACGTCTACATGAAGGAGGTTGACGGCACCACACTCAGCACGCTGAGTGGCGGCGCCGACGCCACCGTGGTTTATAGCGGCTCTGTCGATGCCACCGGTACGACTTTGGAGATCAACTTCACGCAAGATTTCCAATATGGCGGTGGCAACCTGCTTATTGGACAGATTGTCACTACAGAAGATGAAGATTATGGGAGTGCCTATTTCTATGGCGTTGGCGATTTGACGTCGGGTGTTTCTGCCTACCGTACTACCGGTTCTGACTACACCCAGACCTTCCTTCCCAAGGTGACCTTTGAGTATACTCCTGGCGGTGGCAATATCTGCCGTCGTCCGAGTGGTTTGGTGCTTGACACCCTGGCCACCACTGCTACCACTCTTACCTTTAATTGGACTGCTCCTGAAGGAGTGAGTGAGTTTTTGTACAGCACCGATGGTACGACCTGGACTGCCACCGGCGAGACCACTGTTACTCTTGACGACCTGACCCCCGGCACGAAGTACACCATTAAGGTATGCTCGCTCTGCAGTGAGGGAGAAGACACCAGTGCTGCTGCCAGTGCCAGTGCCTGGACGAGCTGTGTTCCCGTGACCTCCTTGTTTGCTGACTTCAGCCAGTGGACTGCCGGCAGGATCAGTGATCCTTGCTGGTTGGCCACCTCAACCTATTCTTCTTACATCCCCATCAGAAACTACGATGATGCCAACCGTCTCTACCTGGTGGGATATAACTCCGGTTACAGTCAATATTATAGTGTTGCTGTGCTTCCCGAGATTGATGAGAACGTGGCCTTGAACAGTCTTGAGCTTGTTGTCAACGCCAAGGGCTACGAAGATAACTCATCTTATTATTACGACTATGTGAGTAACCTGAGCGTTGTGGCTCTTGACACCTTTGGCTACGCTCCTGCCCATGCCACTGTGCTTGCCACCCTTCCGATCAGTGCCGACGACTACAACACCTATGTGATCTCCTTGGCCGACTATGAGGGTGAGGGACACTACCTGGCTCTCCTGGCCGATATTCCCGCCTCCAGTTCTACTTATAATAATATATACATCAGCAGCGTGGATCTGCATGCTGCTCCCAGCTGCCGTTACCCGCAGGGTGTTGCTGCCAGCGAGAAGACTTCGACTGGTGTCACCCTTATTGTTGCCGACAGCACCGATGTGAACAAATACCATGTGATCATCTACAAAGACACCACCACCGTCTACAACGAGGTTGTGTACAGCAAGGAGATTGTTATTGAGGAGGGTCTCACCAGCAACACCATCTATCAGGTTAGCGTTGCTGCCGTCTGCGACGATGATAACGAGACCGCCAAGGTCTTCACGCGTTTCCGCACCGAGTGCGATCCTATTATGACGCTGCCTTTTGCTGCGGGCTTTGACCGTGCCAGCGACCTTGACGAGGAGTACTTCCCCCTCTGCTGGTATCGCCTGAGCGGATCAGAATATCTATATAGAAGTTACAATTATTACGATTACGACACCACCATCTACCACTTCCCGGAGGTCTTTTCCGGCAATGGTGCCAACGGTACCAGCAATGGTCTGGGCTTCAACGGCAGGTCTGGAGACACCAACCTGGTGTGCACCTCGATCATCCCGCTCGAGAGCGATGCTATCAACATTCGTTTCTGGGGTAAGGTTACTGGTTCTACTGTGAAGCTTGAGGCTGGTCTGATCAGCGACATGGAAGACCCGAGCACCTTTGTGCCCCTGGTTGAGCTGACCTCTGCCGACAATAGCAGCTATAGCGAGTTTGACTTCTACACTGACGAGTTTGAGGATGCTGCCGGTATCGACGAGCCGCGTCTGGCCTTCCGTGCCACCGGTTTCAGCAGCATTAGCGCCAGTGGTGTCGCCTATGTGGACCAGATCCAGATCAGCGCGTTGCCCGCATGCCGCCGTCCTTCCGCCGCCGAGGTGGTGAATGGCAGCGTCACCTACGAGGGTGCCACCATCAGCTGGAGCGCCACTGAGTGCGACAGCTACGAGGTGCGTTATGGTACTGCCTCTACCGACACTTCCGCCACCTCCACCACTGCGCAGAGCGTATTTGAGGATAGCGAGACCAGCACCCCCATCAGTGGTCTGCGTCCCAACACCACCTACTATGTGTGGGTGCGTAGCGTCTGTGGCAACGACCATAGCGACTGGCGTCCTGCCGGTCGATTCACCACTGACCGCAGCTGCTATGCTGTCAGCGGTCTGACTGTTGACAATACCAGTTACCACGCTGCCCACGTCAGCTGGCGGTATGCCGGCAATGGCCGTGGTCTAGAGGAGAGTGGTGTGCGCCTGACCTTGCGCGACACCGCCGTGGTACGTACGTGGACGATGACTGCCGAGGAGGGCACCGGACTCTTCCTTACCGACCTTGAGCTGGGTACTAACTACAGCCTTGAGGTGCGCACCCTGTGCGATCCCGACAGCGCCGAAGCGCAGACTGTGACCTTTGCCACTGCCCAATGCGGTCAGATTGATGGCACCAGTACTACCAGCTATATACCTTTCAATGGCAGCTACAATTACGGCTATTCTCAGACCCTCTATGCAAAAAGCGATGTGGGAATGCCCACCATCAGCGGTTTAAGCTGGAAAGTGACTAGCGCTCCCACCTCCGTCACGCAGAGACTCGTTGAGGTGTGGGTTGGCACCACAAACATGACTAGTCTCAGCACAAGCAGCTATGTTGACACTGCCGACATGATCAAGGTGTTTGACGGCACTCTTAACGTGGGCCAGGTTGGCTGGACCAGCGCCATGTTTGATCAGCCCTGGACCATTCCTGCCAATGGTGACAATATCGTTGTTGCCGTGC
>CACZRR010000074.1 GCA_902783595.1 uncultured Bacteroidota bacterium | reverse complement strand
GGCAACATGGTGAAGATGCTCGAGCAGAAAGGTATCGAGTGCGAGAGCGCCGAACTGCAGCGCATCCCCAATACCCTACGCCAGGTCGACACCGAGACGATCCGCAAGGTCATGAAGGTCATCGGCATCCTCGAAGAGGACGACGATGTGACCAATGTCTACCACGACATGGAAATCCCCGACGACTTCGAGGAGGAATAAATGAAACTGTTTTTAGTTCCGACACCTGTTGGGAACCTCGGCGACATGACCTATCGTGGCGTCGAGGTTCTCAAGTCTGTCGACCTCATCCTCGCCGAGGACACACGCACCAGCCGCGTGCTGCTGCAGCACTACGGCATCGACACCCCTCTGCAGAGTTACCATATCTTCAACGAGCACCAGACGGTGGCCGCACTGGTGGAACGGCTGAAGGCTGGCACCACGCTGGCGGTCATCACCGACGCCGGTACGCCAGGCATCTCCGACCCCGGTTTTCTCCTGGTGCGCGAGGCACTGAAAGAAGGTGTCGAGGTGGAGTGTCTCCCGGGAGCAACGGCGTTTGTCCCCGCACTCATCGACAGCGGACTGCCGTGCGACCGCTTCGTATTCCTCGGATTTCTGCCGCACAAAAAAGGACGCCAGACAGCCATCAACGCCCTTGCCGCTGAGGAACGCACCATGATTGTCTACGAGAGTCCCTACCGCCTCGTAAAGTTGATGGAAGAACTTGCCGCTGTGCTCGGCGTTGAGCGCCAGGTCTCCGTCAGCCGCGAGATCAGCAAACTGCATGCCGAGACGGCACGCGGCACCCTGGCCGACGTACTCGCCCACTTCCGGCAGAAAGAAGTGAAAGGCGAAATCGTCGTCATCCTCGCCGGAAAAACGGCGTAGCTTCGTTTATTTGTATAATCCGCCGTAAAAAAGAAAGCCCTATGCCGTTAGAAATATTCATCTTCCGCCTTGTTTGCGCCCTCATCGCGGGCATCATCATCGGCACACAGCGCGAGTTGAAGCAGCGCCAGGCGGGTCTCACTACCAACTCACTGGTGGCCGTGGGAGCCTGCCTCTTCATCCTCATCAGCGAGGGCGTCATCATGCGCGCACAACTCGCCGGAGGCCCCGTCAACAACGACAACCTGCGTGTCCTCAGCCAGGTGGTCACAGGCATCGGTTTTCTCGGCGCTGGCGTCATTATGAAGGATGGCTTCACCATCCACGGCCTCTCCTCGGCGGCTACCATCTGGTGCTCCGCCGCAGTGGGATGCCTCTGTGGCTACGGCATGTGGGCCGAAGCGCTCATCGCCGTCGCCGCCGTCATCCTCATCAACTGGGGCCTCAAAGGCATCGAGCTCTACATCAAACGCCTCCGCCACGGCGACAACGACAACCCCGCGAAGCAGTAGTAGACATATTGTTCCTAAAATAAAAGCAGGCCTATAGCTATTAACGCCATAAGCCTGCTTTTTCTTGTAGCACTCTGATCAGCAGTGCTATCCTCTGATAGTGGCGCCCAGCTGGCTTTCGAGGGTCTTCTGTATCTTGCCCATGGTGGCCTCAATCTGCTTGTCGGCGAGGGTCTTCTCCTTGTCCTGCAGGATGAAGCTGACGGCATACGACTTGAAGCCTTCGGTGATACCTTTGCCTTCGTAGACGTCGAAAAGCGAAACACTTTTGAGCAACCGCTTCTCAGCACCGCGGGCGGCCTGCTCCACCTGGGCGAAGGTGATGTCCTTCTTGAGCACCAGTGCGAGGTCGCGGCGCACCTCGGGGAATTTGGGAACCTCCTCGAAGAGCACCTCCTTGGTGGGGTACTGCTTCAGCAGCAGATCCCAGTTGAGGTCGGCATAGTAGACATCCTGCTTGATGTCGAATTTCTTCAACAGTTCCCGACCCAGGCGTCCGATGGTGCCCAGCGTCTTCTTGCTGTCGCGCATCACCAGGTCTAACCCTTCGGCAAAGAATTTGTGCTCCGTGGTTTTTACCTCCACGCGACCCATGTTGACGCGCATGCGTTTCAGGATATTGCCCACATGCGCCTTGAGCCAGTAGAAGTCGGCCTCCGGGCTCTTCTGCTTCCAGGTCTCACCCATCATGTCGCCAGTGAGGAAGAGGCTCACATGCTGCGTCTCATTGAAGCGTTTGGTGACGGGCAGCTCGCTGTCGGCGGCATCGTTGGTCTTCACGTAGCTGCGACCATATTCGTAGAGTTTCTGGTCTTTGATCTTGTAGTTGAGGTTGCGGCTGATGACCTCCAGGCCACTGTAGAGCAGCGTCTGGCGCATGACGTTGAGCTCCTTCGATAGGGGGTTGATGATCTGCACGCAACGCCCGGCGGCGAAGTCGGCATTGCCGTCATAGTACTCGCTCTTGGTGAGCGAGTTGTTCATAATCTCGCTGAAGCCATTGTAGCTCAGATAGTCGCTCACGGCATTTTTGAGCTTCATGGGATTGGGCTTTTTGCCGTATGACAGACAGCTGTTCAGCCGCTCGTCAAAGGTGATGTTGTTGTAGCCGTAGATACGCATCACCTCCTCCACGATGTCACATTCGCGGGTGACGTCGCACTTCATCGTGGGTACCCGCAGCAGCATACCCTCGGCGTCCTCCCGTACAATCTCGATATCCAGCGACGTCAGCGCCGTGTGCACCTTGTCGAGGGGTATATCCTTGCCGATGAGGTCAAACATACGGCGGTAGTTCACCGCCACCTCGGCCTTCTCGATGGGCTTGGGGTAGAGGTCCACCATCTCGCCACATACCTCGCCGCCGGCGACCTCTTGGATAAGGGCCACGGCACGACGTAGTGCCCACACGGTGATATTGGGGTCGCAGCCGCGCTCGTAGCGGTAGCTGGCGTCGGTCTTCAGGCCGTGGCGCTGGCTGGTCTTGCGGATGCTCACAGGGTTGAAGTAGGCGCTCTCGAGGAAGATATTCTTTGTCTCGTGCTTGACGCCACTCTTCTGGCCGCCAAAGACACCGGCGATACACATCGGCTGAGGCACGTTCGCTCCTCCGACGCGTTCGCCTCCGCCGGCGTTGCATATCATCAGGTCGCGCTGGTCGAGTTTGCGTTCCACGCCGTCGAGGGTGACGAACGGCGTACCCTGCGGCAGACGTTTCACGATCACCTTCCCTCCTTCAATCTGGTCGGCGTCAAAGGCATGCAGCGGCTGACCCACCTCCATGAGGATATAGTTGGTGACGTCGACCACATTGTTGATGGGACGCAACCCCACGGTGCGCAGACGCTTCTGCAGCCACTCAGGGCTGTCCTTTACCTCCACGCCACGCAGCGTGACGCCTGTGTAGCGCGGGCAGAGCTCGGGCTCTTCGACGCTTACCGTGATGGGCTGTCCTGCTGCGCTGCCCTTGGGTAGTTCAGGAACCTCCGGCCATTTGATGGACAACTGCTTCCCTTCGCGGGTGTTCCTCACAGCCACCACATCACGTGCTACGCCGATGTGCGAGCAGGCGTCCATACGGTTGGCGGTGATGGCCACCTCAAGGAGGTAATCGTCGGTGAGGTGGAAATACTCCTTGGCAGGCATGCCTACAGGAGCGTCGGCGGGCAGCACCATGATGCCGTCGTGGCTCGATCCCAGTTGCAGCTCGTCGGCAGCACAGAGCATACCTTCGCTGACGGCACCGCGCAGCTTGCCCTTCTTGATCTCGTAGTATTCGGTCTCCGAGGTGTATATCTTGGTGCCTATCTGGGCACACACCACCTTCTGTCCCGCAGCGACATTGGGAGCGCCACAGACAATATTCAGCGGTGTGCCGGTACCCACATCGACGGTGGTCAGATGCAGGTGGTCACTGTCGGGGTGTGGCTCACAGGTCAGCACCTGCGCGATCACCACATGCTCCAAGCCTCCCCTGATGCTCTCCACCTTCTCCAAACTGTCCACCTCTAGGCCACTGAAGGTCAGCAGGTCGTCAAGTTCCTGAGGCGTCATGCCCTCAATGTCAACATACTCTTTAAGCCAATCAAATGATATATTCATATTTATACTTTTTTCTTCCTGTTATTTCAAACTGCAAAGATACGAAAAAAATGGTTTTCGGCGGTTTCACGGGAGAAAAAAATAGTCTAAATGAAATAAATTTCTCCAGTTCATAAAAAATGTGTATCTTTGCAACACGAAAAAAGTAAACCTAATATAAACAATCGTCTGACAATAAACGGGTTAGACGGCAAAAAGGAAAAAAGAAAATGAAAAAAGGAATTCATCCCGAGAACTATCGCCTGGTGGTCTTCAAAGACATGTCTAACGACACCATGGTCCTTACTAAGAGCTGCGCCAACACCAAGGAGACCGTTGTCTACACCGACGGTAAGGAATATCCTGTTGTTAAACTCGAAATCTCGAACACCTCGCACCCCTTCTTCACTGGCAAGCTGAAACTCGTCGACACCGCCGGTCGCGTCGATAAGTTCATGAACAAGTATAAGAAATATGCCAAGAAGGCTGAGTAAAAAGAAAGAAAGTAATTTGTTTTAGATTTTTACACTGAAAGCCCTGTCCCTCAATGACGGGGCTTTCTTATAATATATAGGGTATGACGCGTTTCCTCCTCATCCTGATGTCGCTGCTGCTGGCAGCATGCTCCGCACACAAGGAGCAGCGCTACGACCTCACCGAATGGCGCTACGACTACAATGGCCAGTGGCTCCCCGCCACAGTGCCGGGGTTCATCCATACCGACCTCATGGCGGCGGGCATCATACCCGACCCGTACCTCGCCACCAACGAGGACAGCGTGCAATGGGTGGCACAGCGCAAATGGACCTACGTATGCCATCTCGACCGCAGCCGCCTCCCCAAGGGCGACAGCCTCTGGGTGGTCTTCGAAGGACTCGCAGGCATATCCGATATCGTCTTCTACGACAATATTGAGAACCCCGTACAATGGATGGGTGCACAAGAAGCCAATATGTTCGTCACGCGGGTCTTCCCGCTCCCCGCGTATGCCAACGACATCATGGTGCAGTTCTACCCCCTCTTCGACTCTACCCTCGAAGACGCCTACGGCATCCCACTGCCCGACCGCCGCGCCTTCACCCGCATCGCACCCTACCAGCAAGGGTGGGATTGGGGACCCAAGCTCCCCACCTGCGGCATCTGGAAGCCCGTGTATATCACCGATAAATGTCCAAATACGCAGGATACTCAGAGTGTTCCGAATACTCCGAAAGTAGAACTCCGGCAGGAGAGAGACAGCATCGGTCAGTCATTCACCTTCTACCGCGACGGCAAGCCCCTCTTCATCAAGGGCGCCAACTGGATCCCCGTGCATTCTTTTCCCGTGCTCGACGAGGCACAGCGCATGCGCTATCGCACCCTCCTCACCTCCTGCAAGGAGGCCGGATTCAATATGCTGCGCGTATGGGGCGGCGGCATCTACGAGCACGACTATTTCTTCGACCTCTGCGATTCGCTGGGGCTCATGGTGTGGATGGACTTCAACTTCTCCACCATGCTCTATCCCGATACGAAAACCATGCTCGAATCGATAAACGAAGAAGCGCGGCAGAATATCACTCGTATCGCCCGTCACCCCTGTGTGGTGCTGTGGTGCGGCAACAACGAGGTGAAGAACGGCTGGGAAGACTGGGGGTGGCAGGACGTCTACAAATGGTCCCCCGAACAGCGCACCCGTTTGGAGAAAGCCATGGACACCATCTTCGGCTATACCGGCACCAACGCTAACATCAGCACCTCAAGCATCTTGTCCAAAGCCGTCCGCGACTGCGACCCCCTGCAGCGCCCTTACATCACCACCTCGCCGCTCTACGGCTGGGGACACCCCGAGTGCGTTACCCACGGCGACAGCCACTACTGGGGCGTGTGGTGGGGCGAGCAGCCTTTCGAGGTCTACAAGGAGAAGACCGGCCGCTTCATGTCCGAATACGGATTCCAGTCCTATCCCATGATGAGCACGCTGCGCCGTGTGATACCCGCCGACCAGCTGCACATCGACTCTCCGGCACTCCGCAGCCATCAGAAGCACGGCCGCGGCCTCCAGATTATCGACAAGGCTATGCGCCAATACTACGGCTTCGACAGCCGCAGCCTCTCCCTCGACAATTTCGTCTATGTCTCCCAGCTCCTCCAGGCATGGGGCACCGGCTACGCCATCTTCTGCCACCTCACCGATCCGCGCTGCGACGGCACCCTCTACTGGCAGCTCAACGACTGCTGGCCCGTGGCATCGTGGTCCTCCATCGACTTCTACGGCAACTGGAAAGCACTCCACTATCGCGCACAAGCCCTTTTCCAAGAGGGAAATGGAGAGCGGAAAGTGGAAAGAAAAAAATGGGAGGCCTACTACAGCATCTATCCCAAGGACCGCCACTACCCCGATCCCAAATTCACCGTCAGCCAGGCGTGGCAGAGCGACGGCAGCTTCATGGTGATGCTCAAAGCAGGCAGCGACCTCTACGACGTATTTGTCGACACCGACCCCCATATCGACGGCCACTTCACCCGCAACTTCGTCGACCTCCGTGTCGGCGAGAAAATGACGACACGCTTCGTCCCCGTCGACCCCAAGGCCGACGTCAGCAGCGTAAGGGTGAAAGTAAAAACATTAAACGAACTATACCAATAGTCCTTATTATACGTAGGCCTGCTTCGTATATCCTTCGCCATTTTAACCATACTTCAACCATATTTCTACCATACTTTAACCATTTATAATGGTAGAACTATGGCATACCGGCTGCCGAAGTATTGACCATATGATGGAGATACCTGCGAGATATAGGCGAGGGTGGCGCATAGCGCCACCCTCGCCTATATATGTTTTCTCATGATTACAAGGGCAGGTAGATCACCTTCTTCTCCTCAAACCATTCCTCCTCGAACCACTGGCTGATATCCCAGGTTTTCACCTTCTGGCGGAAGGTGAAGAGTTCGTTCTTCAGGTCGCCGCCTTTGAGGTAGAGGATGCCGTTGTGCAGGTCGTGGTATTGGCTCTTCGAAATCTTCTTCTTCACCCACGGCACAAATTCAGGCAGCGTGGTGACAGCTCTCGACACCACGAAGTCGAATTCTCCGTCCAGCTGCTCGGCTCTTATCTGCATGGCCTTGGCGTTCGTCAACCCCAGCCGTTCTATCACGTCGCTCACCACCTTGATCTTCTTGCCGATGGAGTCGATCAGCGTGAAGTGGCTCTCGGGGTACATCACGCTCAGCGGCACCCCGGGGAATCCGCCGCCGGTGCCCACATCGAGGATCTCGCACAGGGGCTTGAATTGCGCCACCTTGGCGATGGCCAGCGAGTGCAACACATGGTGCTCGTAGAAGTGCTCCATATCTTTGCGCGAGATCACGTTGATCTGCGCATTCCACTCCTCATACAAGGGCAGCAGAGCGGCAAACTGCTCTTTCTGCCGCTCCGTGAGTTCAGGGAAATATTTCAGTATGATGTCCATCACCTACAAGTAGGCCTTCAGGTGCTTGCTCTTGCTGCTGCTCTTCAGACGTTTGATGCCCTTCTCCTTGATCTGGCGCACACGTTCGCGTGTGAGGTTGAACTTCATGGCTATCTCGTCGAGGCTCAAGGGGTGGGGGAGACCGATGCCGAAGTACATCTTGATGACGTCGCGCTCATATTCCGTCAGCGCGGAGAGGCAGCGCTCTATCTCTTGCGAGAGGCTCTCCTGCATCAGCTTACTGTCGGTGGGCGGCGTATCCTCGTTGGGCAGCACATCGACAAAATTCACATCCTCGTCGCTGGCCAGCGGGGCGTCAATGCTCACATGGCGGCCGCTGATGCCCATGATGGCCTTGATCTTGTCTTCGGGTATGTCGAGCATCTCGGCAAGCTCCTCCTCTGATGGCGGACGCTCCAGCTGCTGCTCCAGCTTGCTGATCTCTTTCTTCAACTTGTTGAGGGCACCGAGCTGGTTGCTGGGCAGTCGCACAATACGGCTATTTTCGGCGATGGCCTGCAGGATGCTCTGGCGGATCCACCATACGGCGTAGCTGATGAATTTGAAACCGCGGGTCTCGTCAAAACGTTTGGCGGCTTTGATGAGGCCTACGTTGCCCTCGTTGATGAGGTCGGGCAGCGAGAGTCCCTGGTTCTGGTATTGCTTGGCGACAGAGACGACGAAGCGCAGGTTGGCCTTGGTGAGACGCTCCAGCGCCGTCTGGTCACCCTGCTTGATGCGCTGAGCCAACTGCACCTCCTGCTCGGGGGTCAGCAGCTCCTCGCTGCAGATATCCTGCAAATATTTGTCCAGCGACTTGATGTCGCGGTTGGTAATCGAATGGGTAATCTTCAACTGTCTCATACTTCGCCGTATTGGTTTTACTTCGATTTTGACTTGGTAACGTACTTTTTTCAAAAATGGTACATCGAATGTGATTTTTTTTTCAGTTTTCTATTTTTTGTGTATTTTTGCAGTTCGAAATATCAATTTTTATCATCATGAAAAAAGTTTTCATCCCCATTCTTGCCGCCCTCTTCATAGGGCTCTCCTTCTCCTCCTGCTCCAAGGATGAATATGTCCTTGAGAGCACCACTACACGCACCACCGACTACAGCGTGACTTGGGACAGGTGGAACCCCGCCGGCTCCGACTACCTCTACCACACGCTCGACTGGTATGTGCTCACCACCAATGTGCTCTCTTATGGCAATGTGGATGTCTATCTTTATGAAGGCGACGATGTGAACGGCTGGGAACAGCACAAACTGCCCTACATCCAAACTATCCTCGACCCCACCGACAACACCTACCACGCCATCAAGTACGACTATGTGCTACTGCATCCCGTCAATAACTCTTATGGCAGCATACGCCTCGTCATGCAGTGGCTCGACAGCGCCATCAATCCTGCCGACGCCTCGCTGGGCACCCTCACCTTCCGCCTCGTGGCTTCGGTGCCCATCGACTACGTCATCGAACAATAAGTTCCACCTATACGAAACAAAAGTAGCCGTCCTCTTGCGGGGACGGCTACTTCTTTTTCTTCTTCTCTTGTCTTAACGGCTCTCGTGCTTGCGGTAGGCCTTGAGGGTGTTCTCCAGCAGGCTGACGATGGTGAGAGGTCCCACACCGCCCGGCACGGGGGTCACCCAGCTGCACTGCGCGTCCACCTCGTCGTGCTTCACGTCGCCAATGACGCGGTAGCCGTTCTTCTTGCTGGCGTCCTCCACGCGGTGTATTCCCACGTCAATGACCACGGCACCGGGCTTCACTATATCGGCGGTGACGAATTCGGGCTTGCCGATGGCCACCACCAGGATGTCGGCTTGGCGGCACATCTCCTTGAGGTTCTGTGTTTTGCTGTGGCATATCGTCACCGTGCAGTCGAAGCCTTTGCGGCTCAGCAGATTGGCGGCGGGAGTGCCCACGATGTTCGAGCGCCCCAGCACCACGCAGTGCTTGCCGGCGGTCTCAATGCCGTAGCGTTTTAGCAGGGTGCAGATGCCCATGGGGGTGGCGGGCACGAAGCAGTCCTCGCCGAGCACCATGCGGCCAATGTTGATGGGGGTGAAGCCGTCGACATCCTTGTCAGGCGAGATGGAGTTGATGATCGTCTGCTCGTTGATGTGCTTAGGCAGCGGCAGCTGCACGATATATCCGTCAATGTCGGGGTCGTTGTTGAGGAAGGCGATGGTCTCCAGCAGCTGCGCCTCCGTAGTGCTCTCGGGCATGCGGTACACGCTGGAGGTGAAGCCCACCTCGCGGCTCGATTTCTCCTTGTTGGCCACATAGGTCTTGCTGGCACCGTCTTCGCCCACGATGACGGCGGCCAGATGCGGCGCACGGTGCCCCGCCTGGGTCAGGCTGCGCACCTCGTTGGCAATTTCGTCTTTAATCTGCAAGGCCATGGCCTTGCCGTCTAAAATCTGTACCATATATTGTTCTATTTGTTTATATCAATCAAAACAGGGAATGTTGTTCAGCGCCTTCTCATCTTGGGCATCTTGCCGCCCCCCTGCTTGCTCACCATCTTCATCATCTTGCGCGTGTCGTCAAACTGCTTGAGGAAGCGGTTGAGCTCCTGTATGCTGCGTCCGCTGCCCTCGGCGATGCGCTGCTTGCGGCTGCCGTTCAGGCACGAGGGATGCTGCCGCTCGTAGGGCGTCATGGAGCCTATGATGGCCTCGATGGGCTTGAAGGCGTCGTCGCTGATCTCCACATCCTTGGTGAGCTTGCTCATGCCGGGGATCATGCCCACGAGGTCTTTGATGGAACCCATCTTCTTGATCTGCGCCAGCTGCGACAGGAAGTCCTCGAAGTTGTACTCGTTGTGCATGAGCTTCTTCGAGATCTTGCGCGCCTCCATCTCGTCGTACTGCTCCTGGGCGCGTTCCACGAGGCTCACCACATCGCCCATGCCGAGGATGCGGTTGGCCATGCGGTCGGGATGGAACACATCGAGGGCGTCCATCTTCTCGCCAACGCCGACAAACTTGATGGGTTTGTTGACGGTGTAGCGTATGGTGAGGGCCGCACCGCCGCGCGTGTCGCCGTCGAGCTTGGTGAGCACTACGCCGTCAAAGTCGATGCGGTCGTTGAAGGCCTTGGCGGTGTTCACGGCATCCTGGCCGGTCATGGAGTCGACGACGAAAAGGGTCTCCTGCGGCTGCAGCTCGCGTTTCAGGGCGGCGATCTCGTTCATCATCTCCTCGTCCACAGCCAGACGGCCGGCGGTATCGACGATGACGATGTTATAGCCGCGCCCTTTGGCCTCGTTGATGGCGTGCTTCGCTATCTCCACGGGGTTGCGGTTGCCCTCCTCGGTGTATACGGGCACCTGCACCTGCTCGCCGAGGGTCTGCAGCTGGCTGATGGCGGCGGGACGGTAGACGTCGCCGGCCACGAGCATCACGCTGCGCCCTTTCTTGCTCTTGAGGTAGTGCGCCAACTTGGCACTGAAGGTGGTCTTACCAGAACCCTGCAAACCTGCGATGAGAATCACGGCGGGCTGCCCCTTGATGTTGATGTCCACCGCCTGCGAGCCCATGAGCTCGGTGAGCTTCTCGTGCACGATCTTCACCATCAACTGGCCGGGTTCGATGCTCTGTATGACGTTGCGACCCAGCGCCTCGGCCTTCACTTTGTCGGTGAATTCTTTGGCTATGGGGTAGCTCACGTCGGCGTCGAGGAGCGCTTTGCGCACCTCTTTAACAGTCTCGGCGATGTTGATATCGGTAATGCTGCCTTTGCCCCGCAGGGTATGCAACGCTTTCTCTATCTTGCTGCTAAGGTTCTCGAACATGGTGTCGCGTACATATTTATTGCGCGGCAAATATACGAAAAAAATATTTTTTTTCGCTACCTCAGCTCTACGATCGTCACACCGGCGCCTCCCAGCTCCACCTTCTCGGCGTGGAAGGAGCGCACCTCACGCATGGCGCGCAGCTCCTGCTGGATGACCTGCATGAGGATGCCGTAGCCTTTGCCGTGGAGGATGCGCACCTCTTTCTCGCTGAGCAGCAGCGCGTCGTCGATGAAGTGGTGCAGCCTGTCCAGCGCCTCTTCGGCACGCTGACCCCGCAGGTCAAGGGTGGAATTGAAATGGGCGCGCTTGTCGTTCATCTCGTCGTAGATGCCACGGCTCACCATGGTGTTGCGCTTCTCGCCGGGTATCTTCTGCTTGGCGGTGCCCTGCAGCCGGTCGAGGGGGATGGTCATACGCAAGCTGTTGCTCTCCACCACGGCTTTGCGGCCTTTGATCTCCACCACTTGCCCGTAGGTGTCCTGCCCGTCGATGCGCACGATGGAACCCACCTTGATGGGCATCGGCAGCTCCTGATGCGGCATGCCGCCGTGGGGCTTGCTGTCGCGATGTTCCTTTTCTATGGTCAGCTTGCGCACCTCGTCGCTGTTATGCTCCGTCGCCGCGGCCAGCGCCTCACGGGCTTTGCGCGTGGCTTCGCGCTCGGCTTTGGCACTCTTGATGTCGCTGATGGTGCGCTCCACAGTGCGGTTGGCGCCTTCGAGGATCTGCTGCGCCTCGTGGCGCGCGGCACCGATAATTTCGCCGCGGCGTGCCTGCAGGCTCTCGTTGAGGCGCTGGTACTTGGCGGTGACCTCGGCCAGGAAGTCGTCGGCCACGCGCAGCTCCTCTTTCTGGCGCGCTATCTCTTTCTTGTCGATCTCCAGCTGCTGCAGCTGGTGCTCGAAGTTGAGCTGTTCGCGCCCCACCTTGTCGCCGGCCTTCTGCAGTATCTCCTTGGGGAAACCTATGCTCTCCGCTATCTCGAAGGCGAAGCTCGAGCCGGGATGACCCACGGCAAGGCGGTAGAGGGGACGCATGGCGTCGGTGTCGAAGAGCATGGCACCGTTGACAACGCCGGGCAGCCGGTCGCCCAGCAGCTTGAGGTCGGCAAAGTGGGTCGTCACCACACCATAGGACCCTTTTTCGTAGAGCGCCTCGAGCACCGCTTCGGCAATGGCACAACCCGACCGCGGCTCGGTGCCGCCACCCAGCTCGTCGAGCAGGAAGAGGGTGCGCCCGTCGGCGGCGCCGAGGAGGCTCTTCATGTTCTGCAGGTGCGAGGTGTAGGTGCTCAGGTCGTTGTCGATGCTCTGCTGGTCACCGATGTCGATGAAGATGTTGTCGAAGAGACCGCATTCCGAGGTGGCACGAAGAGGTACGGCCATGCCGCATTGTAGCATATATTGTATCAACCCCACAGCCTTCAGCAACACCGATTTGCCGCCGGCATTGGGACCCGAGATGATGAGTATCCTGGATGTGTGCTGCTCCGTGTGCTGTATGCCGAGGGAGAGGCTGAAGGGCACCACGGCACCTTTCTTCTGCAGGAAGAGGATGGGGTGACGGGCGTCGAGCCAGTCGATGTGAGGCTCTGCGTGCAGTGTGGGCACGCAGGCGTCGAGGTCGACGGCAACGCGCGCTTTGGCACGCAGGAAGTCGACACGCGCCAGGAAGCGGTAGGCCTCGTCGAGCTGTGGCAGCAGGGGACGCAGTCGGTCGCTGAACTGCAGCAGGATGCGCTGCACCTCGTGGCGCTCGTCGAAGTCCAGCTCGCGGAGGTCGTTGCCAAGTTCCACCACTTCGCTGGGCTCCACAAAGGCCGTCTGGCGTGTGGCGCTCTCGTCCTGTATCAGGCCGCGCATCTTGCGACGGTGGGTGGTGAGCAGCGGGATGACGGGACGCCCGTCGCGCATCGTCACCTCGGCATCCTCCGTCGCCCACCCTTCGCGCTTGGCACGCGACAGGGCGCTGGCGATGCGGGCATCCACCTCGGCGGCTTTGCGCACCTTCGAGCGCCGTATCTCGGCAAGGGCGGGGGAGGCGTTGTCATAGAGGTCGCCATGGTCGTCGATGAGCTTGCCCAGAAGCGAGTTGATGACGTTGAGCTGCGAACTCTTGCCGCCATAGCCAAGCTCCACACCGATGGCTTCGTCGCGCAGGGCGCCGTATTGCTGGTGCTCCTCGGAGGTGAGAAACAGGTAGCATTCGCGTATGGTGCGCAGCGACAGCTTCAGGTCGAAGAGCGCCTCGAGAGGCAAGTGAGTCCCCGCTACACGCAGCGCCGCCAGGTGGGCGCTGAGGTCGATGAAGTCCTGCTGCGGAAACTGGCTCTCCATGAGCACAATCTGCCGCATCTCCTCGACGAGCTGCAGCTCGTGGCGCAGGCTCTCGTAGGCGGTGGTGAAGTGCATATCGTCGGCCATGCGGACGGCAAGGGCGTTGGTGCAGCGCTCTGTCACCATCTGGCGTATGCGGTCAAAGCCCAGCTTCTGTTCTATGTTGTCTTGCATGGCGTTAGTCGAAATCAAGGTAGAAAGGCCATTTCTGGCGGAAACGTACGAGGGGCTCGCGCTCCAGCGTCTGCCGCAGGCATACCGTCTCGGCGCCGCCCTCGGCGACGGGCTGCCCCTTGTAGTCGACAATGGCGCAGTCGCCGCTGTAGTGGCCGCCGTAGCCGTCGGTGCCGGTGCGGTTGCATCCCGCCACATAGCAGAGGTTCTCTATAGCGCGGGCACGCAAGAGAGTGTTCCACGCATCGCGCCGGCTGGCAGGCCAGTTGGCGCAGACAAGCAGCAGGTCGTAATCCATGAGGCCGTTGCGATCGGGAGCGGCAGCGTTGCGCAGCCACTGCGGGAAGCGCAGGTCGTAGCACACGGCAGGGCGTATGCGCCACCCGCGGTAGGTGAAGGTGGTGCGCCGGCGGCCGCAACTGATCACGTTGTGCTCGCCGCTGGGACGGAAGGTGTGGGCCTTGTCATAGCTCCCGTAGCTGCCGTCGGGCAGCACCCAGTGCAGACGGTTGTAGGTGGCGTTGCCGTCGCGCACAATCCACGAGGCTACGAAGAGGCACTGGTGCTGCGCCGCCAGGCGGCGCGCCCAGGCGAGGGTGGCGCCATCGGGCTCTTCACAGTAGGCGGCCATCTGCTCGCCAAAGCCGGTGGTGAAAGTCTCGGGCACCACGAAGAGGTCGGTGGCCTCCATGCGGCTCATGACCTCCTCCACATGGCGGCGGTTGGCAGAGGGGTCGTTCCATACGATATTGTGCGGGTAGAGGGTGAGGGTCAGGGTGTCGGACATAGCTGGCGGCATTGTTGCAGGTCCTGGCGAAGCTGCTCTTCGAGGGCCTGCGGGTTGTCGAAGTGGATGATATCGCGTAGGCGACGGACGAACTGCACGCTCATCGTCTGCCCGTAGAGGTCGCCGCAGTAATCCAGGAGGTGCACCTCGAGCAGCGCTTTCTCCACCCCGAAGGTGGGCGCGGCACCCAGGTTTGCCATGCCTACCCGCGGCGTGCCGTCGGCGGCATACGCCAGCACGGCGTAGACGCCCTCTCGGGGGAGCATCTTGCGGGTGGCACCGAGGTCTATATTGGCGGTGGGGAAGCCCAGCGTATGTCCCACGCCACGGCCGTGGAGCACGGCACCGCGGAGGGCGTAGGGACGTCCCAGCAGCTCGGCAGTGGCGTCGACCTGCCCCGCCTCCAGGGTGGCACGGATGCGGCTGGAGCTGATGGGAGCTCCGTCGACAGCGTAAGGCATGCCGCGTTGCAGCGTGATGCCCAAAGCGTCGGCCTCCTGCGGCAGGCGGTCGAAGTCGTCGTGGCTGCGGCTGCCGAAGCGGCTGTCGTATCCGAGCAGCAGGTGGCGCATGCTGAGGTGGCTGTGCAGCCAGCGCACCATATCGCAGGCACTCATCGCCGCCACAGCGGCGGAGAAGGGCATTTCGCACACATAGTCGGCACCGCCGGCGAAGAGCAGCTGCCGATGTTCGTCGGCGTCGTCAAGCCAGTATTCGCTGCTGCGACGCCCCAGCACAAAGGAGGGATGCGAGGTGAGGGTGACGACGAGACGCTGGAGGTCGGCGGGCGCCGTGGCGAGTTGCTGCAGCAGGTGCAGGTGGCCGCGGTGCACGCCGTCGAACACACCCACGGTGACGGCGGTGGCACCGTCGGGGTGCGCCACGACGCCGGTGCGGCTGTATAGTGTCATCGCTTCTTTCATCCTTCGCCAGTCACAGGGTTCTCCTCTATTCAATAAGCGTTATGGTGGGGTTGAGATGCAGGTGTATGCCGAAGCCCAGGAGGGTGCGGGCAGCGCGCTCGAAGTGCGTGCCGCCCCAGCGCGTGTCGTAGCCGCTCCACGGCAGCAGCTCCATGACGTCGGCACTGAGCAGCACCGTGCAGGCACGGAAGCGCTGCCAGCGGTATTCGGCCGACGCCGCGAGGATGTGCATCTCGTCGGCACTGATGGTGGGGTAGCTGCGCGAGGCGTTGCTGAAGACGGCAGGACCGAGGATGGGGACAAATTTGTTGCCCTGCCAGTAGGACAGATGCAGCTTGGCTTCGCGGTAGCGGATGTTGACAGAGGGATTGAGGGCCCAGCCTTTATGGAAGGCCAGTGTGCTGTCTTTGCTCTGCGAGAAGGCCAGCGCCACCATCTCGGCACCTATGCTCCACGCACCCTGCGGCGACCGCCATTCGGCACCGATGCCGCCACCCAGGTTGACGTGGTTGTGCACACGGTGCGCCACATGGATACCCTCGCCGCCGGTGTGGTTGACGATGGCGTAGAGAGGCATATACAGCGTCCACGACCCCAGGTGCACCTTGCCCTTGATCGACGAACCTGTGTAGAAGCACTCCTGCGTGTTGCTGCGGTTGAAGATGAACTCGCTCCAGTTGGCCCAGATGTCCACATCGAGCCACGGGAGGTCGATAAGCAGCTGCGCCCCCGCCTCGGGGTCGGCGGCATAGAGCAGCTCGGGGTTGTACAGCGGCCAGGGCAGGCCGTGACCTGTGGCGTTCTCGAGGCTGCCGAGGATGAGCGTGAAGCCCGGCACAAAGTCAATGCGCGCCTGCACCCACGGCAGGATGTGCAGCAGGTAGGTGGTGTCGCTGGCCTCGGGCAGCGCGGTGATGTAGCTCATGGTGGCAGGGTAAGCGTGGGCACCCCAGTAGTTGAGCCAGTGCACACCGCCCGACAGGCGCACGTGGGGCTCCACCTGCCAGATGAGCTTCGGACGCATGAAGAAGCCCGGAAGGGTGTAGCCGTCGGCAAGGTCGAAGCCGTATTCGTCGTTGCGGAAGAAGTGATGGTTCTCTATCTCCAGGCGCAACGTCGCCGCACTGTCGCGCGCCGTGGCACTGCCCGACCAGATGCCCACCTGCCCGCGGACAGCGGCAAGGGGCGTTAGCAACAACAGCAGGAGAACAAGCTTTCTCATCGCACGGATAATACCGTTTTTAGAGCACTTTCTTGATGGCCTCCTCGATGGCGGCGCCACGCAGGTCACGAGCCACGATGGTGCCGTCCTTGTCGATGAGCATGATCATGGGGATGCCCAGCACACCGTAGGTGTCGGTGGCGGTGCGGGTGCTGTCGACAAGCTGCGGGTACGTGATGCCGAGGTCGGCCATCACCTTGGCATGTGCCGCCTCGCGCTGCTCGCGGCTGCCGCGCTCCCACACGTTGAGGCCCACGATGACGAGCCCCTTGTCCTTGTATTTGGCCCACAGGGGCACCAGGTTGTCGCGAATCTCGTTGCGGCAGGGACCGCACCAGCTGGCGTAGAAGTCCACCAAGGCCACCTTGCCGTCGATGAGGGCGCTGAGGGTGCCGTCGACACCCTGTATGTCGGTATAGTGCTTGCCGGCCGAGGTGGCGTCGACATGACGCAGCTGCTCCAGCTTCTGCTGCACGGGCTTGTGGTTGGCAACCACAGGGGCGGCACTTTTCACGATGCTGTCGAACTCGGCATAGCTGAAGTCGCCCATCTGCGCGATATTCTCCATGGCCAGGGCGCCCAGCACCGTCTGCTCCCAGCGGTGGTAGAACTGCCACGAGGCCTCCATGGCACGCGCGTTGGCGACGCTCTCGAGGCTGTCGTACTGGCGCTCCGCCTCGCTGCGCGTGGCAGCGTCGGTGGCACTGCGGTACACCTGCAGCCAGCCGCCCATCTGCTCCTGCAGGTCGCTCAGATCCACCGAGGCGATGAAGGCGTAGAGGCTGTCGTTCAAGGGCGTGCCACCCAGGGTGTCGATGCCCACCACCACGGTGCCTGGCTCCACGACAAGCTGCTGCGCGAAGGCGTTGCAGAGCACCTGCGCCAGGTAGGGCTCCTCCACGGTGCCGCTGAAGGCAAAGCGACCACCGGCCACAACGGCACTGTCCACGATGTCCTCGCGGTCGTAACCCGTCACCAGATAGACGACCTGCCCGTCGGGCAGCACGTCGGCCACACGGCCCTCAATGCTGTATTTACCACTCCCAGAACAGGAGATCATAACCGCCATAACGGCGAGAATACCAAAAAGTTGCAGTATCTTTTTCATGCTGAATGATGTTGTTTTCAAAAGGGCAAAAATACAAAAAATTTTTGTTATATGGACAGGGAACTGGCTCCTGTACTTTCTGTACCTTTTTACCTTATAAAAATCTTTATTCGTATATTTATTTGCCTCAGAAAAAAGAAAGTGGTAATAATTATATCGTATTGTAAATAAATACTTTATGTTTCTATCGTCCCTCTCGGAATACATTGGCTCCCATGCGCCGATGACCAATATCCCTGCCCTGCTGGGCATTCATCACAGCAACCCCCTGGCTTTTCATCCAATAGTGATCCCCCTCTTTTTGTTGGTGCTGTGTGTCGCCTTGCGCGTCGTCAGCCACTATGTCTACCGGAAAGAGCGCCGCGGCCTCTACCCCCTCCTCTACACGCTCTGGTGGGCCGCCGTCGCCGCCACCTACTACTACTGCTTCTCGGGCGATCTGCCCCTCTACACCGACACTTCCCTCGGCCGCTCCGAGATCTGTGTCGGATGGTTCTGCCAGCGCCAGATCGTGGGCCTCGCATGGTCGCTCCTCGGCGTCGCCCTCCTCAGCTATGTCGTCTACATCATGCTTAACGTACTCCTCCATGTCATCGCCCACCAGAGCGACCGCATGGGGCTGAGCGAGAAACATTGGCATGAGTGGAGCTGGATCGTCGTCGCCATGCTCCTCGGCGCCTCCGCCGCCGGCATCGCCGACGACCTGGAGCCCATCGTGGGCATCTGGATCATGATAGGCTACCACCTCCTCGTCCTCCTCATGACGCTCGTCAAACTCATCGCCGACACGCGCCGCACGCGCCTCTTTGGGCGCTGCCTCCTCTCCGCGCTGTGCTTCCTCGTCGTCTTTGAAGCCGTCACCATGCTGGCCATCGAGTGCATCGAAGGCTACATCTACCTCTTCGTCCCCATCGTCGGCCTCTTCTTCAGCGCCGACTTCCACTACACGAAGAAAAAAGCGTGACGGCCAGGTACAGGTGCCTGTCCCCTGTACCTAAGGCATGGAGAAGAAAAATTGGATCTATGGATCACCGAGCGTAGCGAGGGGAGATAAAGAACCCGCGCAGCGAGGGGAGATAAATCGCCGGCAGGCAACAAAAACAACGAGGCCCCATGCACTGCACGGGACCTCGTTTAGTATCGGAGTTGGCGTTACTTCACGATAAGCTTGCGGATGGCCATACTCTTCTCGCCGTTGATGCGCACGAAGTAGGCACCCTTGGCGATGCCGCCCAGGTCGATGGTGACGTCGCTGCTGGCCTTGGTGCTGAAGACCGTGCGGCCGTTCATGTCGACAACCATCACGGTGCTCTCACCCTCGATGCCGCGGAGGGTGACATGGTTGCTGGCGGGGTTGGGGAAAAGGCTGACGGCAACGTCGCTCACGGGGTCGCCAATGCTGACGGGAGCAGTAGTGCTGAAGTAAAGGGTGATGGCATTGCGATAGTTGGTGGTATTGGTAGCGTTGAAGTTGGGGTTGTAGGGGTCGTAGGCTTCGGCGTCCCGGCGAGCAAAGATAGCCTTGTCACCCCCCGAGTCATCTCTGAACACCATACCTGTCAAGCCACTCTTCCACTCGCCCGTGGTGTTGTTGAAGGCAATGAGAAGGTTGCCGGTGCCGGAGTATTCGAACGGTGTGTCAAGCACGAAGGTGTAGGCCTCGGGATCGGTGTTGTGGACAGTCACCGTGCCGGCATACACGCTGTCGTCAGCGGTCACGGTCACCCAGTCGGGGACACCTGCGAAGCTCTCCTTTTCCACTTCAACCATATAAATGGTAAACTGCATCTCGGGGAGCTCATCGTTTCCTTTCATCCACAAGGTTATCGAGTCGATGGTGCCCGTCGTGCCTATCTCACCAGCCGTGTAGATCTGCTGGGTGTAGGAGTAATTGAACTTCGAATTCATCGGGAGATATTCGAAGGTCGAATCCTGCGCACCGACGGTAACCATTTCCTGGCCCCAGAGAGTGCCGTTGGCGAACGGGAGCATCATAGCCGCAAGGGCAAAAGCGTATAAAAATTTCTTCATAATTTTTTTATTTAATTAATTAATATTATGTTTGTTATTGTAGGGTACCCGAATCGTTCCCTATCCACAAATATAGGAAATATTTCCGAAAAATGCAAAAAAAATTCAGAAAACACTAAAGCTACAGGTTGCCTGTCCCTTGTCCCAAGTAAAAACCGCTTATGAGTGCGTGAAATTACCAATAACCTTCCCCTTTACACGATGGGCAGGGCTTGTGGACATGGCACATCGGTACGTGCTTATTGCATTCTTTCATTTGTCCCCCATTGGGTACTATATAAAGTTTTTAGTTGCACATCAAATCGGTCAACGTCAACTGGCTCTTATGGCCGTTTCCTGTTCGTCTGTTGTTCGATTGTTGTTCGATTACAGATCGAACAACAATCGAACAACAATCGAACAACAATGGTACATAAAGGCCACATGATAGCGTTTTGCACTGGCGCCGACCGAATTATCCACGCGGCGGGACAGGGTAGTCCCCATCGCTTCTTCATCCTCCCTGCCTGCGGCGAAATCTATGAATCCAATAAATCTTTTCTTGTGCATCGCGACTGCGTGCGATGGATTAGTTTTATCTGGTACAGGAGCCAGCCCCCTGTCCCGCCTCGTGGAGAAAAAATATTTTGCTATTTATAAAAATAGTCGTACCTTTGCAGATTAAAAATATGAACCCTATTAACTTATCAACTTATCAACGAGGTATGTATACAGATGCTAGTAAATTTATCGGCGAAGGGCTGACGTACGACGATGTTCTTCTGGTGCCGGCTTATTCGGAGGTGCTTCCCCGCGAGGTGAGCGTGGCCTCACGTTTCTCGAAGAATATTGTCCTCAATACACCCCTGGTGAGTGCCGCTATGGACACGGTGACGGAGGCCGCCATGGCCATAGGTATGGCACAGGAGGGCGGTATCGGTGTGCTGCACAAGAACATGAGCATCGAGCGTCAGGCCAACGAGGTGCGCAAGGTGAAGCGTGCGGAGAACGGCATGATCATAGATCCCGTGACCCTCAACAAGGAGGCTAAGGTGAAGGATGCCCTGCGCCTGATGGAGGAATACGGCATCGGCGGCATACCCATCGTCGACGAGAACAAGATGCTCATAGGCATGGTGACGAACCGTGACCTGCGCTTCGAGCGCGATATGGAGCGTCCGCTGAGCGAGATCATGATCACCAAACTGATCACCACGCATGTGGGCACCACCTTTGCCGAAGCTACGGACATACTGCAGCAGCACAAGATTGAGAAGTTGCCTGTCGTGAACGAGAAAGGCCAGTTCATGGGTCTCATCACCTACCGCGACATCATGAAGACCAAGGAGCGCCCCAACGCCTGCAAGGACGGCAACGGCCGTCTGCGCGTGGCCGCCGGCGTGGGCATCACGCCCGATATGATGGACCGTGTGGACGCCCTGGTGGCGGCGGGTGCCGACGCCATAGTGATTGACACTGCCCATGGCCACAGCGTGCGTGTGGTGGAGGCGCTGAAGCAGGTGAAGGCTAAGCATACGAACATCGACGTGGTGGTGGGCAACATCGCCACGGGTGAGGCGGCGCTGATGCTGGCGGAAGCCGGTGCCGACGCCATCAAGGTGGGCATAGGTCCCGGCAGCATCTGCTCGACGCGTATCGTCGCGGGTATCGGTGTGCCGCAGCTGACGGCTGTCTGCGAGGTGTGCGGCGCCCTGAAGCAGGGCGGCTACGATGTGCCCGTGATCGCCGACGGCGGCATACGCTACAGCGGCGACATCGTGAAGGCACTGGCGGCAGGTGCCAGCAGCGTGATGGTGGGCAGCCTGGTGGCTGGCGTCGACGAGGCTCCCGGCGAGACCATCATCTTCGAGGGCCGTAAGTTCAAGAGCTACCGCGGCATGGGCTCGCTGGAGGCCATGCAGAGCGGCTCGAAGGACCGCTACTTCCAGGACAAGGAGACCGACGTCAAGAAGCTGGTGCCGGAAGGCGTGGTGGGACGTGTGCCCTACAAGGGTACCCTCGGCGAGGTGCTCTACCAGATGGTGGGAGGCCTCAAGGCCGGCATGGGCTACACGGGCAGCGCCACCATCGAGGCGTTGCAGCAGGCCAAGTTCATACGCATCACGGCGGCAGGCCGCACGGAGAGTCACCCGCACGACATCGCCATCACCCGCGAAGCCCCCAACTACAGCAGATAAAGTTTAAAGTATAAAGTTTAAAGGTTAAAGATAAAAGATAAGAGTGATGAGGAAGATACTGTTGCCGTTAGTTTTTCTCCTTGCGCCGCTCGCCATGCAGGCCCAGACGGCCGACCCCGTGGTGATGGAGGTGGGAGGAGAGCAGATACACCGTTCCGAGTTCATGCGTGAATTCATGCACGTCACGGGCAACGACATCATCGCCAAGGGCGAGAAGAGTGCCGCGGAGCGGCGTGCCGCCCTGGAAGAGTATGTGGAGCTCTACGCCAACTTCAAGGCCAAGAGCCTCGATGCCAAGAGCCTCGGCATGGACCGCGAGCAGAACCTCGAGGAGGAGCTGGCGCGCTACCGCAAGGACCTGGCGGCGCCGTACCTGATGGATTCGGCGGTGTTCAAGCAGGTGATCGACGAGGCCTACGACCGCAACCACTATGTGCTCCATGCCGCCCATATCCTCGTGCCGGTGAAGGCTACGGCCACTGCCGAGGAGGACTCTGCGGCCCTCAATTTCTGCCGCCGCCTCAGACAGCGCATCGTCGACGGCGAGGACTTCGCCGCGGTGTCGGCCGAGCAGGTCAAGAAGACCAACCCCATGGCCAAGGAGTACGAGCTGGACGGCGACCTCAACTGCTTCACCGTGTTCGATATGGTGTACCCCTTTGAGCAGGCGGCCTACAGCATGCAGGTTGGCGAGCTCAGCCAGCCCGTGCGCACGCGCTACGGGTGGCACCTCATCAAGCTCTACGACAAGGTGCCTTTCTACGGCAAGGTGACCTTCCAGCATTTCTGGCTCAGCGGTGCGCAGAACGCCGTGGTGGTGCAGGACGCCTACCAGCACCTGCTGGCCGGCGTGCCTTTCGACACCATCGCCAAGCTCAGCGACGACCACACCACCGCCCAGCGCGGCGGCCTCATCAGCGGCGCCAATGCATCGCAGCTGCTGCCCGAATATGTGCGTGAGCTGTCGCAGCTGCAGGAGGGTCAGTTCTCGAAGCCCTTCTCCAGCAAATACGGCTGGCACATCGTGCGCCTGGTGAGCCGCGAGAGCATCCCGCCGCTGGAGAAACTCATGCCTATGTACCGCCAGAAGATGAGCCGTGACCCGCGTGGCGACGCCTCGCGGCGCGCCTTCGCCAAGGCCGCGCGTCAGCGCTACGGCATCGTCGACTACACCCGCACGCCGCTGCAGAAGCAGGGCAAGGTGAAGCGCGGCAAGAAGCAGCCCGTGCAGATGAGTGCCTCGCTGCAGGAGGTCATAGATGTGGTGCCCGACTCGGTGTTCAAAGCCAAGTGGCGCTACAACGACACCATGATCCACGACCTGCGTCCCCTGATAAAGACGCCGTCGCAGGAATACAACGCCGTGGACCTGGCGCGCTATATAGCCTATGGGCAGAAGCTGCAGAACAAGATGCTCATGAGCACTTATGTGCAGCAATGCTACGACGAGTTCCTCGACAGTGTGTCGGTGGCCTATGCCGACTCGCAGCTGGAGAACGAATACAGCGACTTCGCCGCCATCATCGACGAGTATCGCAGGGGATTGATGATCTTCAATTACAACGAGCGCATGATCTGGCGCAAGGCCATCGATGACAGTGTGGGCTTTGCCGACTTCTATGCCCGCGAGAGTGTCAAGAAGAGCCTCGCCAACAGCGACGACTCCATCTATTTCTGGCGTACGCGTGCGCGCGTCGTGGTGCTCGAGGTGGCCGACCGCCACTGTCTCGATGCCGAGAAGGCCGCCAAGGTGCTGCGCAAAGCCATGAAGAAGCGCAAGGGTGCCGGCGAGATGAAGGAGTTGCTCATGGCCAAGGTGGACGGCAAAGCCTGCCGTCAGGGCGACCCCATCAGCTACCGCACCGACCTTGTGGAGGAGGGACACCAGATGCTGCTCACCGACGGGCAGTGGACGCCGGGAGTCTATGTGACACCCATGGGCTACGGCTACCGTGCCGTGGTGGTGGAGAAGGTGCTGCCCCCGCAGCTCAAGGAGCAGAAAGAGGCCCGCGGATACTACCTCAACGCCTGGCAGAACGAGGTGGAGCGGCAGCTCATCGCCGACCTGCGTGCCCGCTACAATGTGAAGATAAACTATGATGTCGTTAAGACGCTGGAGTTCTAGCATCGTTGGCCTCATGCTGCTGGCGGCATGTGCTTCGCAGGGCGACGACAGCCCTGTGGTGGCGCGTGTTGCCGACCGCGAGTTGCACCAGTCGGCACTGGTGGGGCTGGTGGGTGACGGCATCAGCGGCGACGACAGCATCCGCATCGTGAACAACTACATCGAGCAGTGGATACGCCAAACGGTGATCCTCGTCAAAGCCGAGAAGAACATCGAGGACGACTTCCAGCGCGAGCTGCAGGAATACAAGGACAACCTGACGGTGTACAGCTATGAGCGGCAGATTGTCGACCAGCTGCTCGACACCGCTGTCAGCGACAGCCAGATAGAGGAATACTACGACGCACATAGGGAGGACTTCCACCTGAAGAACAGTGTGGTGCGTGCCGTCTATGTTGCCATACCCCGCAAGTCGCCCGTGGTGCGAAGGATGAAGGCCCTCGTGGAGCGCGCCCAGTTTGACGACGAGCAGTTGGTGGAGATGGAGAGGATGGCTGCGCAGCATGGCCTGCATGGCTATTTCGAGAGTGCCACGTGGATACCGTTCCACACGCTGCAGGCCGCCATACCCATCACCACCTACAACGAGAACCTCTTCCTGCGGCAGCACCGCTCGGTGACCCTGCAGGACGACTCGCTGTGCTATGTGGCACGCATCCTCGACTACAAGGTGAGCGACCAGGTGGCGCCCCTGGATTTGCAGCGTGACAACATCCGCGCCATCCTTCTCAACCATCGCAAGATAGAAATTATTGACAGCCTCCATGCCCACCTGCTGCGCGAAGCCGAGGAGGGGGACGAGGTGGAACGATATACCGACAACAAAAGATGAAGAAAACAACACTCTTAGCAATAGCATTGGCAGCCTTCTTTGCCATGGGTTACGGCCCTGCCGTGAGGGCACAAGGTGGCGGCACCGTGGTGGACGGTGTGGCGGCTGTGGTGGGCAAGAACATCGTCAAATACTCCGACGTCGAGCGTTCCTATGCCCAGATGCGCATGCGTGGCGGCGTCGAGGATGCCCAGCAGACGCGCTGCGCCATCCTCGAGAACCTCATCCTCTCGCAGCTCCTCGTGCACAAAGGCGAGGTGGACAGCGTGGAGGTGTCGGACGAGGAGGTGGACCAGTATGTGCAGTACTACCTCAAGAACGACCTGCGCCAATACGGCAGCAAGGAGGCCTTGCGTGACGCCACGGGTTTCACCTACGACGAACTCAAGGAGCAGTACGAGCGCATGATACGCAACAACCTGCTGAGCCGTCGTGTGGAGTATCAGATCACGGAGAATGTGAAGGTGACGCCTGCCGAGGTGGTGGACTTCTTCAACACCCTGTCGGTCGACAGCCTGCCTATGATGCCGGAAAAATACGAGCTGTCGGAGATAGTGATCGAGCCCTCGATCTCCGAGAGCGAGCGTGACCGTGTGCGTGGCGAGTTGGCGCGTCTGCGTGAACGTGTGCTCAAAGGGGAGAAATTCTCGATGTTGGCCACCCTCTACTCGCAGGACCCCGGGTCGGCCAAGAACGGTGGCGAGCTGGGCTTCTTCACGCGTGGCGAGATGGTGGGAGAGTTTGAGGCGGCGGCCTTTGCGTTGAAACCCGGCGAGGTGTCGCCCATCATCGAGACGCAGTTTGGCTTCCACATCATCCAGCTCATCGAGCGCCGCGGCAACAGCGTCAATGCGCGCCATATCCTGATGATCCCGAAGGTGTCGGCCGACGACCTCTTGGCGGCCCGTATGAAGCTTGACAGCATAGCCACCGAGATACGTGGCGGCAGCATCAGCTTTGAGGAGGCGGCACGGCGCTACAGCACCGCCAAGAACGCCAAGCAGGGCGGCGCGGTGACCAACAGCACCGACGGCAGCGCACGCATCGATGCCGATATGGTGAAGGAGAAATACTTCAATGTAGGCATACAGGGTATGGATGTGGGACAGGTGTCGAACGCTATGTCGATGAAGACGGACGACAGCCGTGACGCCTACCGTATCGTGCGGCTCGACAAGAAATATCCTGCCCACAAGGCCAACCTGACCGACGACTACGACAATATCCAGAATGCAGCCTTGGCCACCGCCAAGCAGAAATATATGCGCGAATGGGCGCAGCGGCAGACCGCCATCACCTATGTGCGTGTGGCCGACGAATACAAAGGCTGCGTCTTCAATAACCTCATCCCCCTGAATAAGTAAGTGATTATGAACGACAAGGAACAGATAGACCTTCTGGTGGAGAAATATGGTGCCCTGCGGCGAGAGATAGGCAAGGTGATTGTGGGGCAGGGGGAGGCTGTCGACAGCCTCATCCTCTCCATCTTCAGTGGCGGCCATTGCCTGCTGCTGGGTGTGCCGGGGTTGGCCAAGACCCTCATGGTCAACGTGCTGTCGCAGACCTTGGGACTGCAGTTCAGCCGCATCCAGTTCACCCCCGACCTGATGCCGTCGGACATCACGGGGTCGGAGATCCTAGATCAGAGCCGCACCTTCAAGTTCATACAAGGTCCTGTCTTCGCCAATATTGTCCTTGCCGACGAGATCAACCGCACGCCCCCCAAGACGCAGGCGGCGCTGCTGGAGGCCATGCAGGAGAAGAGGGTCACCGTCAGCGGCACGTCGTACGCGCTGCCCAATCCATTCTTCGTCCTTGCCACGCAGAACCCCATCGAGCAGGAGGGCACCTATCCGCTGCCCGAGGCGCAGCTCGACCGTTTCATGTTCAATGTGCGCCTCGACTATCCATCGTTTGACGAGGAGGTGCAGATCGTCCGTCAGACCACCGTGCAGCGCTACGAGCATCCCTCCACCGTGCTCTCGGCCGACGAGATCATTGCCTTCCAGGAGGTGATACGCCGTATGCCCGTGCCCGACAACGTGGTGGAGTATGCTGTGCGTCTGGTGGGACACACGCGTCCGACGGGGCAGACAAGCCAGACCTCTCGCTATATCTCCTGGGGCGCTGGTCCGCGCGCCTCGCAGTACCTGATCATGGGAGCGCGTTGCTATGCCGCCCTGCACGGCAAATATTCGCCCGACGCCGAGGATGTGCGTGCCGTAGCCTTCAATGTGCTGCGCCACCGCATTGTGCGCAACTACTATGCCGAAGCCGAGGGTGTCACCACAGATCATATCATCGCCAGCCTACTGAATAATGAAGCGTGACGCACACCATAGGGCGTGGAGCCTGCTGCTGCTCGTAGGCCTCTTGTGGAGCCCCTTGCTGTGGGGGCAGTCGGGGCTATACATCCCTTCCGCCAAGCCGGTGAAGAACATGCAGAAGGCGTTGCACAATCCGCAGACCTTCTGCCTGCTGATAAAATATGCCAACGACAGTGTGGCGGAATACGGGGAGAGCGACCTCGACCTGCTCGATTCGGCCTACCGCATTGCTTTCGCCATCGCCAACCCCAACCTCTACACCATGCATGTGGAGAGCTATGGTAATGGCAACGAGGCGTTGGGAGCGGCGCGTGTGGCTGCCGTGGTGTCCTACTTCGCCAAGCGCACTTACACCACCGTGCCCATCCGCTATGCGCACAACCCCATCCACTGCTCCTGTCACGGCGACTCTGTGGAGACGCTACGCTATGAGGTGCCGCTGACCACCGCCGTCTACGATTGTGCACAGCTGCCGGAGGCACGACGTATGCTAAATAAGTCCATCGCGTTGGGGAACAGTGTCCTTGTCACCTTCCGCAACGACCCCGATGAGTGTGTGGGTGCCGCCCGCGGGTGCTATGTGCCGGCGGCGGACAGTGTGGTGCGCGGATACTATGCGTGGATGGCATTGTCCAAAGGGTCTCTATACGCCGTCGGCGGCACAAAAGACACCTGCCCGGGGGGCGTCGAGATCACCATCGACGACCACCTCGACTACAAGACCATCGTGGAGCACTACAACCTGGTGCCGCACCGCAAACAGATTATCGTGTCGGCGGGCTATATCGTCGTCAAGAGCAACTACGGGCGTCGTCCCGACGAGTGCGAGGAGGAGCAGGTGGACTCCATTTTCATACGTATCCCCGCCACCAAGGAGCAGGTGGAGGGCAAGCTGCGCTTCTTCGCCAAGGTGAAAGGGTCGCACGGTGTGGAGTACAAATCGCTTCCCACGCGCAAGATGCCCGGCAAGGGCGACCTTGTGCTGCAGGCTCCTATCGATGTGGCTCAGTTCGACACCATCTATGTGGGCAAACGTATCAAGGACAACGAATTGAGCGACTATTTCTACGAGGTGAAGGGTGTCCCCGAGGCGGCAGCCTTCAGGGTGGGGAAGAAGTTCTATGTGGCCTACCGTGTCGACAAACATGGGAAATATGAGATGAAAAAGGCTTTGCGCAACCTCTTCCGTATCGTCCCCGACCAGGAGGAGATGCCCACAGTGAAACAGCCCGCCGACGATAGGATGAAGGGAGAGGAGATCATAGAGGACTGATGGATTCTAAGTTCTAAACACAAAACGTTAAACATAAAACGTAAAACAATGGCTTATCTTCAGACCGATGTCACCAAGGTCACCACGCGTGTTCTGCAGAATATGAAGCTCCATGGCGAGAAAATCGCCATGTTGACGGCCTACGACTACTCTATGGCGTCGCTGCTCGAGAGCGCCAAGATCGACGTCGTCCTGGTGGGCGACTCTGCCGCCAATGTGATGGAGGGTCACAACACCACGCTCCCCATCACCCTCGACGAGATGATCATCTATGCCACCTCGGTGGTTCGTGCCGTCAAGCGTGCTTTGGTGGTTGTGGATATGCCGTTCGGCACCTATCAGGGCAACTCGAAGCAGGCCCTTGCCAGCGCCATACGCATCATGAAGGAAACGGGTGCCGACGCCATCAAGATGGAGGGCGGCGAGGAGATCCTCGAGAGTGTGCAGCGTATCCTGTCGGCGGGTATTCCTATCATGGGTCATCTGGGCCTCACGCCGCAGAGCATCAACAAGTTTGGCACCTATGCCGTGCGTGCCACCGACGATGAGGAGGCCGAGCGGCTCAAGAAGGACGCCCTCGTGCTGCAGGAGGCCGGCTGTTTCGCCCTCGTGCTGGAGAAGATACCGGCGCGCCTGGCCGGCGAGGTGTCACAGTCGCTCAAGATACCCACCATAGGCATCGGCGCCGGTGGCAGCACCGACGGGCAGGTGCTCGTGCTGCAGGATATGCTGGGCATCACGCAGCAGTTCAAGCCGCGCTATCTGCGCACCTATGGCACTTTCGGCGAGGATATCTCCCATGCTATCCAGCACTATATCTCGGATGTCAAGAGTGGCGACTTCCCCAACGAGAAGGAGCAGTATTAGTTTTATTCTTAAAGCCTGAATCCTGCGATGGCCATCATGTGCCATCGGTTGTTGTTGATTTCTATAACGCTGTTCGACCCAACGTGGGTGTACATATAATGGGTGGTTACTCCGGCAAACCAGCGTTCCCATGAGCGGATGGCTGCCACACGGGCAACGACGAGGCATTGGGGAAATTCGGTTTTCCAATCTTCCTCTTGTCCCACAAAGCGGCTTTTGGCTTTGCTGTAGACGATGAAGTAGGGGAGGACAGAGATGTGCAGCAGCCACTTGTGAGGGAGGACAAAATTGTATCCGTAGCCCACGCCCAACGAGACGAAGCTGTTGGTCACCTTGAATAGTTCGGCATTTTGGGTGCTGTCACCAACGATGAGTTGGCTTATGCCGAGATAGGTTCCTGCAATGAGACTTCCGGAGCTGCGTTTCTGGATATAGCTCTGGGTGAAGGCGGCAGGGTAGGAGAAGCGCCGATGGTTGAAGACATAGTAGCCGCTCAGAAAGAGATTGGTCTGTGTGACAATGCCCTCAGGGAGGTCGCGGAAGATGTGGACAGAGGTGTCGCTCCCCGTGTAATCAAAAAGGAACGTTCCTTCCAGTGTTTTGATCTGGCTCAACTCTGTCTCGAAGCCGAATTTCCGGGTATAGACATCGAAGCGCAGCTCGTAGTCCAACTCTTTGGCGCCCCGCAGTTTCTCGGGCTTGATGGAAAACGAGAGCGTCATCCCGCTGTATCCTGCCGACAGGCTCAATTTGGCTTTGGGGTCCGACCGCAGGTTCAGTTTCATTGCGCCTTCTTCACTCCCTTCGCCAATGGTTTCGGTATTGACAGCGAACAGTGACACCTGGGGCCTGAGTTTGAGTGTCCACTTATGGGAGGGACGGCTAATGTAGTTGGTGTCGTAGTTTATCCGATGGTAGCGTGCATTCAGCAGGCTGTCGGCATGCCGTAAAAGATTACCTTCCTGTGCCGCCATCGACAGGCTGTACAGGAAGGTAACTGCCAGTAACAGGCCCTTCTTAATCATGCTTTTGTTTTACAACTTCGGCTTTCGCGAAGTAGGGCTCTTGAACATGTCTTATTTGTCGGCCGGTTTCTGTGCGGGCTTGGGGGCGCTGGCGGGGGTGGCCAAGCTGGAGCGCATATCGGTGTCGGCCTGGATGTTCTTCATGCGGTAGTAATCCATGATGCCGAGGTTGCCGCTGCGGAAGGCTTCGGCCATTGCCAGAGGCACTTCGGCTTCGGCCTCGATCACTTTGGCACGTGCTTCCTGTGCTTTGGCTTTCATCTCTTGCTCCTGAGCCACAGCCATGGCGCGGCGCTCTTCGGCTTTGGCCTGTGCGATGTTCTTGTCGGCGTTAGCCTGATCCATCTGAAGCTGTGCGCCGATGTTCTTACCCACGTCGATGTCGGCGATGTCGATGGAGAGGATCTCGAAGGCTGTGCCGCTATCCAGACCTTTGGTGAGCACCAGCTTGGAGATGCTGTCGGGATTCTCGAGCACCTGCTTGTGGCTCACGGCAGAGCCGATGGAGGTGACGATGCCTTCGCCGACACGTGCGAGGATGGTCTCCTCGCCGGCGCCGCCGACGAGCTGCTTGATGTTGGTACGCACGGTGACGCGGGCTTTGGCGATGAGCTGGATACCATCTTTGGCGACGGCAGCGACGGGGGGTGTGTCGATGACCTTGGGGTTGACGGAGGTCTGCACGGCTTTGAGCACATCACGGCCGGCGAGGTCGATGGCGGTGGCGGTCTTGAAGTCGAGGTTCATGTTGGCCTTGTCGGCGCTGATGAGTGCGTTGACAACGGAGTCGACGTGGCCGCCGGCAAGATAGTGGGCTTCCAGGTCGTTCTGCTTGATCTTAAGGCCGGCTTTGCTGGCGGAGATGAGGTTACCCACGATGACCGACGGCGGCACCTTGCGGAAGCGCATGAAGACAAGCTGGATGAGCGAGGTGTAGACGCCCGACACGAGAGCCTGGAACCAGATTCCGATGGGCACGAGGTAGAGGAAGATGATGAGTGCTATGATGCACACACCGGTGATGATGATTGTTTCCATGATGTATTGTTTTGTTGTTTTTTTATGTTATTTTTCAAAGCGTGTGTCGTTGCTTTCTACGACATCGATGCGGTAGCCCTCGATGGCCACTACCTCGATGGTGCGGTCGGGGTCGATGAATTTGTTGACGGCGTGCACCTCCATGGGCTGTCCGTCGATGAGTGCTTTGCCTGTCGGCGCCAGACGTGAGATGGTGGTGCCGCGGGCACCTACGGCGACCGTGGGCTCGAGCTGGTTCACGCGGCTGTCGCTCTCCTCGTTGAGGCTAAAACGCTTCCATGTCTTGGCTTTGAGGAGAATGACGAGCGCTAGGATGCACAGCGCCACAGCGCAGAGGAGGATGATGGTGCCTGTCCTGGGACCGTAGAGACCGTAGCTCATCCATACGCCAAAGGCGATGAGTCCGGCACCAAAGACGCCGGCGATGCCGCCGGGCAACGCTACAATCTCCAACGCCAGAAGTATGACGCCGATAAGGAGTACAATAATGAGGAGGGTGGTGTTCATGATTCTTCTATTTCTGAGGTGAGTTGTTTGTCGAGGAGTGCGGTGTGCATGGGCAGGAGGAAGTTGTAGGGGCCATGCTTGACGGTGCATTTCCCGTGGCAGTGCACCAGGATGGCACACTGCTCCGCCTGCTCCTGGGTGTGGCGGCAGATGTCCATCAGCGATTTGATGACGTAGTCGAAGGTGTGCACATCGTCGTTGTAGAGCACAAGGCTACATCCGCTGTCTTCCAGCACCGCGGCGTCCTCTTCCGCCTGGGGACTCACATAGGGCTTGTTCTCTTCCATGTTGTTTTTATTTTAGGCTTTCGTAGGCTTTCCTATGGTTTTTCTATAAGTGCTACCGCCTGAGCCGATATGCCTTCTTCTCTTCCCTCGAAGCCCAGGTGCTCCGTCGTGGTGGCTTTCACCGACACGCGGCCGGGGTCGATGTCCAAGGCGTGGGCGATGTTTTCGCGCATCTGCATGATATGAGGCGCCAGTTTGGGACGCTGAGCGGCGATGGTGCTGTCGATATTGCCGATGGTGTAGCCTCTGTCGCGCAGCAGGTTTCCCACATGGGAGAGGAGGAGCAGGCTGTTGATGCCGCGGTACTGCGGGTCGGTGTCGGGGAAGTGTTGGCCGATATCGCCCAATGCGGCGGCGCCGAGGAGGGCGTCGCTGATGGCGTGAACGAGCACGTCGGCGTCGCTATGACCTATCAGACCGTGGGTGTGGGGTATGTCGACGCCACCCAGACGGAGGGGCAGCCCCTCGCCGAGGCGGTGTACGTCGTAGCCTGTTCCTATACGTATCATCTGGCTTTTCAGTTGCTGCTGGGTTTGAGGTCGAGACCTATGGAGATGCGGATGGTGTTGGAGAGGGGGTTGGTGCTGATGGTGGTGGTGGGGATGAGGTACGAGAAGTCGCCGGAGAAGTAGCTGTAGCGTATGCCGAAGCCTACGGTGGCATACTGGCGGCCGCCTTTGTTCTTATGCTCGAAGAAGTAGCCAGCCCGGAAAGCGAAGGTCTCGGAGTACCAGTATTCCGCGCCGGCGCTAATCTGCACCTCCTGCAGTTCCTCGCTCAGGCCTCCGGGAGCGTCGTAGAACGACTGCATGGCACCTTCGATGACGCCGATGTTGTTGTATTCCGCCAGGTTGTTGGCATAGCGCGAGGGGTAGTCGACGCCATCTTTGGTATAGGGTGGCGTGGGCACCAGCAGCTTGTTGAGGTCGAGCATGACGGAAATCTTGTTGTAGTCGTCAATCTTGTTGGTGTAGCGGCCGCCGATGCGCAGGTTGGCAGGCAGGAACTCTTTGTCGTTGTCGTCGTCGCTGTAGGAGAGCTTGGCGCCGAGGTTGGAGATCATGGCACCGAGTGCCAGCTGCTGGCGGCTGTCGATATCCTGCTGGTAGTAGAGGCCTATGTCTGCGGCTACGGAGTTGGCGGCATGTGTCGGCGTATTGCCGCTGCCGTCGTTGTAGGTCTGTCCGTTGGTGAGGTCGCTGCGCATGTAGCGTCCAGTGGCACCGAGGGAGAGGTTGTCGGAGAGCATGAGGGCGTAGGAGGCGTCGATGGCAAATTCGTTGGGGTGCAGCGTGTTCACTTTCTGTCCCTCGATGTCGGTCATATCGATGTCGCCGAGGGTGAAGTAGGTGAGGCTGAGGGCCGCGGTGCTGCGGCGGTTGACGCGGTAGTAGCCCGCGAGGTAGAAGAGGTTCATATCGCCGACCTTCAGGTTGCGCAGCCACGGTGTGATGGTGGTGCTGGCACCTGCGGGGTCTTCTATGAAGGCGAACTTGGCCACGTTCCAGTGCGCCGAGTAGGCGTCGGGAGTCGTGGCGACGCCCACGTCGCCCATACCGCTGGCTCTGCCGTCCGGCGCTATCAGGAGGATGGGCATGCCCGTGGAGATGTAGTTCTTGTTGTCGGTGGAGGTCTGGCCTATCCAGTTCTGAGCACCGACAAGGGGGCTGAGCAGAAGGAGAAAGGCAGTGAGCGTGATTTTCTTCATCGTGAATAGCTGTTTCGGCTTGGGTAACGAGGAGCTGGCGCTTTTATTGTGTCAGCGGACGATACATTTTGTTGTCCGCGCGTGTGTCTCGCCGTCGGTGTCGGTGATGAGGCATCGTACGAGGTAGAGGCCCGGGGCGACGGAGCTCACATCCCATTGTATGGGGCCCACCACATAGCCGTCGGTGGAGACGGGGGGCGTGCAGGTGTGCACGAGTTGTCCGCGCGAGCTGTAGATCTGCATCTCGGCGCTGGCTATCGCCGCCGGGTTGTTCAGGCGTAGCGTGAAGGTGGCTATGCTGCTGGCGGGATTGGGATGGCAGGTGAGGTCCGAGAGGGTGAGGGTGTCTTCGCCGCGCACCACGAAGGCGGTGGTGGCGGTGGCCGAGAGCCCGAAGATATTCCACGCTTTCACGGTGACGGTGTGACGTCCCGGAGCGAGGTCCTCGAGACGGTAGGTGACGCTGCCGCCGCGGCTGTCGCTGACGTCGGGTTGGAAGAGGTCGCTGAGCACCACGAGGCTGCCGGGGTTGTCATCGAGGGTGGCGGTGATATCGTGACCGAGGCCTGACCCTATATTCAGCCCCACGGAGTCCCACAGGAGGGCTGTCAGGGTGGGAGAGGAGCCCGTGAGGGGCGCGTCGGCGACGGGGAGAGCGCGGTCGCCAGTGCCGAGGGTGAGGGTGACAGTGGGCGGCGTGGCATCCGCATAGTCGTCGTCGCTGATGCCTCCGAGGAGAAGGTGCGAGTAGCTGCCCGTGGCGTGGCCCCAGGCAGTCTTGGCATAGTGGCTCAGCTTGGCGTAGTCGTAGTGGTAGGAGACGTCGCGCGGCACGGTGAAGGAGTATTCGAAGAGGCCGCCGTGCACCTCGTGGCTGCCGCGGTAGAGGATGTTCTTCTGCTGCATGAAGGTGAGCTCCGTACCAGGGTTGTCATTGGCGAGGGTGGTGGAGAGCATCTGGCGGTCGTAGACAATGGGGTAGATGGTGCCGTCGAAGTCGTCGATAAGGTCGCCCGAGGCGTCGCGTACCTCACCGCTGATGGTGACCACGGAGAGCACCTCGGCGCTATGGTCGCTGGTGTTGTCGACGGGGCTTCCGTTGATGGCTGTGACGACGATGTGGTTGTCGGGCTGGCTGAGGCGCAGCGCGGGGTCTCCGAGGAGGCCTATGCACATGCTCACGGCGGTGCGGTTCTTGGCCATACGCAGCGCGTCGCCGATGGTGTTGGCGGGGTCTATGGCGAAGAGTACGACATCCCTGTTGAAGCGCTCCACATGGCTGATGGGGCGTCCTGCGGCGATGACGCCTATCATGCCTGCCGGCGCCAGCAGGCAGCTCTCGCCGCCGCAGCGTTCGTCGAGCATGTCGTAGCGCCCGTAGGTGCAGGTGCTGGTGACCATGAGGGGCAGACGGTCGGTATTGGTGTAGCCCTCGACGTCGGCGGGTTCGATGTAGCGCTCGGTGCCTATATACATCGACGATCCGTGGCCTATGTAGTTGAGCAGGAGGCAGCCGTAGTTCATGCGCATCTTGAGAGCGTTGTTGAGGTCGGGGTAGGTGGAGCCTATGGCGCTGCTCCGCTGGCGGTAGGCGTCGGCGTAGTAGCGCTCGACATTGATTTGGGGTGCCGCGGTGGCGATGGCTTGTGCCACCACCTCCGACGAGTGTGCGAAGAGGGTGTCGCCGGGCTTGCCGGGGTCGGCATCGTCGGCCAGCAATGCAACGATGTTGCGCCAGTCGCCGCGGATGGCGTCGTCGGTGAGGTCGCGGCGCGTGAGGTAGCCCTCGATCTTGTCTACCATGTGCTGTGCTTCGGCTTCGCTGCTGGCGGGCAGACGTCCTGTGGCGATGTCGAGGGGTTCGTTGGAACTGCCGCGGGCGCCGGCGGCGAGGTAGCCCATCATGTCGTCGCTGGCAAAGGAGCCGCCGTCGGTGTGGAACGACTCGCTGCTCTCGTAGGTCACCACGGTGGGCAGACCGCGGCCCTCGAGGTCGCGGGGGTCGTAGCTTCCCTTGCCGAAGAGCAACAGCCACCGCGGCGAGGCGCCGGTGGCGTGTTCGTTGAGCCACCGCAGGAAGGAGCGTATGGCTATGGGGTCTTGCTTGCCCGAGGAGAACTCGTTGTAGACGCTCTGATCGTCGACCACGAGGGTGGTGATGCCGTCGAAGAGTTCGTGGAGCGTCGCCAGGCGCTGCGCTTGCGTCATAAAGCGCCGGTGCGTCACGATGACGAGCTCGGCGCTGCCGCTGCCGTGGAGGTTCTGCGGCGCTATGTGCTCCACGGCGTCGGGGATGAGGAAGTAGCTGTTGTCGAAGAGCACGTAGCGGCGTGCCTCGGTGGTGCTGTCGCACCAGGCGCCGTCCTGCAGCGCCAGTTCGCGTTCGCGCCCCGCCGTGGTGACCTCCCAGATGCGTGCCCCGGAAGGCAGCGAGGAGGCCTCGTAGCGTGCCGTGCTGCCCAGGTGCCTGTCGTTGCGGACAATGCGCTGGCCGCTGGCGAGCTGCAGGGGCGTCAGCGCGGTGAGCTCTATGTAGTCGAGGTAGCCGGCGGCGGAGCCCTCGGAGGGGTGGTAGGTGATGGTGATGGGGTGCTGCGTGCCGTCGGCAAGATGGCGGACGGTGAATTCGTCGTAGGGGTCGCTGCTGCTGATGGCGCGCTGGGTGCTCCAGGTGCCGCTGCCGACGGTGAAGGCGGCGGGGGAGGTGGAGAGGTTGGCGAGGGCCATGCGGAGGGTGACGGCGCTGGCGCTGGAGGCGTGGGGGATGCTGACGGTCACGCTGCGGGAGGTGAGGGCGGTGGTGAATTTCTCACCCATCCAGCGCTGTCCTGACTGGCGCACGTTGACGAGGTCGTTGTCGCGGCGCACGACGGCACGGTAGTCGTGGATGATGGTGTCGGGGGTGCCGATGGCCGAGGGTTGCGCGTCGGGGACGCCGATGCGGAGGGGCGCCTGTCCGCTGCTTATGGCTACGAAGTAGTGGTTGGCGGTGGCGTAGGCGTGAGGTGTGAAGGTCCAGAGATGCTCGCTGTTGTCGTAGCGCCAGGCGCCGGCCCCTTCGCCGAAGAAGTGGAGCTCGTCGCCGGTGTCGAAGAGGCCGTTGCCATTATGGTCGACCACCTCGCTGCGCACCTGCTGGATGTCGGCGGTGGAGGTGGCGCTGTTGTAGAGGGAGAGCATATCGCCGCCGGCGCCGAAGACGGCGACGCTGTCTGTGCTGACGCCACGCAGGGCCGCGATGTCGGAGGTGGTGATGCTGTACATACCCTCTTCCTTCACCGTCAGGCGCCACCAGCTGCCGCGGCTCATCACCGACTGGCTGCTGACGGGGCTCCACCAGGGACACAAGGTGGCAAGCAACAGGAGGAGGGAGTGTATCTTGCTCTTCATGAAAAGGGGTTTATGTTTTTTGTACTGCGAGAAACGTTTTTATTTCATTTTTATTGTCCTCCGGCGGCAATAAAAAGAATTGCGGCGCGTTACAACGTGCATGAAAACGATCTTTCTTGCAGGAGGATGTTTCTGGGGTGCGCAGCACTACCTGAAGCAGATACGCGGCGTGGTGGAGACCCAGACGGGCTTCGCCAACGGCACCAGCGAGGGCGCGGTGACCTACGAGCAGGTCTACACCGACCGCACGGGTTATGCCGAAGCGGTGCGGGTGGTGTATGACGAGACGCTCCTGTCGCTTGAGAAACTTTTAGATCTCTTCTTTGTCTCCATCGACCCTGTGAGCGTCAACCGGCAAGGCGACGACGAGGGTACGCGCTACCGCACAGGCATCTATTATATCGACCCCGCCGATGCCATGGTGGCGCGCGAGAAGCTGCGTGTGCTGCAGGCGGGCTACTCGTCACCCGTGGCGGTGGAACTGGCGCCGATAGAGGTGTTCTACCCCGCCGACGAGTACCACCAGGACTACCTCGACAAGCACCCCGACGGCTACTGCCATCTGCCGGCGGCACTGTTCGAGTACGCCAAGAAGGCCAACCACGCATAAGAAAAGAGGGGTGTCCATCAAGCAGGGACACCCCTCTTTGTGTGTTGTAGTTTGTTTACTTAAGTTTCTTCAGTATCTCGACGGTCTGGTTCCAGAACATGGCCACGGTCTTGATCTCTATGCGCTCGTCAGGGCTATGCACGCCGCGCAGCGTGGGACCGTAGGATATCATGTCCATGTGAGGATATTTCTCGCCGATGAGGCCGCATTCCAGGCCCGCGTGAATGGCGCGGACGATGGGTTCGCGGCCGTACATCTTCTTGTAGACATCCACACCCACCTTGAGCACACGGCTCTCGGGGTTGGGGGTCCAGCCGGGGTAGCCGTCGCTGTGCTTCACGCGGCAGCCGGCGAGACGGAACGTGCTCTCCAACTTGGCGGCGGCGGCCATCTTGGCGCTCTCGACACTACTGCGCTGGCTCGTGGCGATATGGATGACGCCGTCTTTCATCTTGATGCTGGCGAGATTGGTGCTGGTCTCCACGAAGTTGTCGATTTCACGGCTCATGGCCAGCACGCCGTGGGCACAGGCGTAAACGAGGTTGACGAGGCGCTCCTGCGTCTCTTTGTCTATCAGTTTCTTCGGCATGTCGACATCGCGCAGCTCGAACTCCATATCGGGCTCGGTGCTGCGGAACTCGAAGACCATGGCTTTGCCCATCTTGGTGACCATCGTCTTGAAGGCGCGCACCTTGTCCTCGGGTACGGTGACCTCGGCTTCGGCCTCGCGGGCTATGGCGTTGCGCAGGTTGCCGCCGTCGATGGTGGCCAGACGCATGCCGTACTTGTAGGTGCCCTCCCAGAGGATGCGGTTCAGCAGCTTGTTGGCGTTGGCGCGGCCGCGGTTGATGTCGTCGCCGCTATGTCCGCCCACAAGGCCGCTGACCTTGACGACAAACGCTTTCCACTTTCCACTTTCCACTTTCACCTCCTTGTAGTCCATCTCGGCGGTGGTGTCGATGCCGCCGGCGCAGCCGATGCAGTACTCGCCCTCGTCTTCGTCGTCGAAGTTGAGGAGTATCTCGCTCTT